>JAQWRB010000015.1 GCA_029243935.1 Alphaproteobacteria bacterium | reverse complement strand
TACTTCTTTTCATAAATACCTCTATATATTTTATAACTTAATTCAAATTTATTTAACAAAGGGCTATATATTACCTTGTAGAACTAAAATAGTAATATAGGTAAATATTAAAGTTATTATGCTAACAATAATAAATTTTTTCCATAAATATGTTTTTTCAGGAGCTCCTGAATCATGACCAGGAAGTAAATTTTTAGATCTTTTAACACCTAAAGGCAAAGCAATAAAAAATAAAATCCACCAAATGACAATATAAATTACAAAACATTCAAATAACGCCATTTATACCTCTTCTAGTTCTATTAACGTTCCATTAAAATTTTTAGGATGAATAAATATTACTGGCTTTCCATGAGCTCCTATTGTTGGCTCACCTGACCCTAATATGGTTGCTCCTTCTGCTTTCAATTTATCACACGCATCAATAATATTAGAAACCTCATAACAAATATGATGTATGCCTCCTAATGGATTGTTTTTTAAAAATTTTTTAATTGGTGAATTATCCCCTATCGGCTCTAATAATTCTATCTTTGTATTATCTAGCTCAACAAAAATAGTTTTTACTCCATGTAATGGTAAATCCATAGGACTTGATATATTTGCTCCTAATATACTTTTATATTGTTTTGCTGCTGCCTCAACGGACGTAACTGCTATTGCTACATGATTTAACTTACCTATCATTTCACCACCTATTTAATAAAATTTAATTCAAACCTAACTATAGGTCTTTTTAAATATTGCACTTTAATAATTCTTTTTAATGAATTAGTCATACTTTCCTTTATATTTCTTTTATCAAATTTTTTTGACTTATAATAGGACTTAAAGTCTTCTTTTATAAAAGTTTTAAGAAAATCCTCAGGGTCATCTCCTTCTATAATTTCTGCTAACCCTTCAGCCATGACGATTGGGTCATTTATAAGTCTAAAATCATGATTAACATTTAGGACCACAAAAACAGATCCATTAAACATCATTTTATGTCTTTTTTTAAGTACTTCTGAATTTCTTGTAATCAAGTCATTACCATCTACAATAAGCCTACCATGCTCTAATTCACCAATAAAACGTGGGTCACCTGGTGATAGTTGGATAAGCGAGCCATTTCTTCCAGGCAAGGAAAAATTAATTTGTTGCTCTTTTGCAAATTGTACATGTGCGTTTATATGTCTAGTTTCACCATGAACAGCTATCAGTGTTTTGGGTTTTACCCATGAATACATTTGAGACAATTCTTCTCTTGCAGGATGCCCACTTACATGAATCATATTTTCTTTTGAAGCTTCTATTATATTAGCTCCCAATTCCGAGAGTTTATTTTGCATTTCAGAGATACTAACTTCATTACCAGGAATAACTCTTGACGAAAATATTACTGTATCTCCATTACTAATTGATGCATCTTTATGAGTACCATTTGCTATTCTATTTAATGCTCCTCTCGGTTCTCCTTGAGATCCCGTGCAGATAATCATTAAATTATCTTTTTTTATATTTTTAATATCTCTTTCTGCAACAAAGCCAGGTAGATCTGATAAATAACCACATTTTTTTGCAATTTCCACCATTCTCCACATAGATAAACCTACCAAAGCAACTTTTTTTCCTAATGAAAAACCTATTTTTGCAAGCGTACTAAGTCTTGTAACATTAGATGCAAATGTCGAAACCAGCACTCTTCCTGAACTCTCTTTAATTATATTAGTCAATGGTTGTATTACATCTTCTTCGGACCCAGATATACCATTTACTAAAACATTGGTTGAATCACAGACCATGGCTAATATATTTTCTTTACCAAGGTTTTGTAACCTTTTCTTATTTATACCTTCACCTATTTGCGGATTATAATCAATCTTCCAATCTCCAGTATGAAAGACAGAACCAGCTTCTGTAGAAATTAATGCTGAGGAAGGTTCAATAATAGAATGTGACATACTTATTATTTCTATATCAAAAGGTCCTATTTTAATTTTTGAATCTATCCTAATTATGTTTATCTCAACTTCATCTTCTAGACCAACATCCTTAAGTTTTCTAATCAAAACTTCTGCCGCAAACTCCGTCGCATATATTGGACACTTTAAATAAGGCCATAAATGATGAACTGCTCCTATATGATCTTCATGTGCATGAGTTAAAAGAAGACCACATAAACTCTCTTTAGAGTTTTCTATAGATACTATATCTGGCATAGATATATCCACTGACCCATAAACTGGGTCACCAAAAGTTACTCCACAGTCAACAATCAACCATTTTCCTGAATTGCCATATAAGTTTAGATTCATACCAATCTCACCTGACCCTCCTAATGGTAAAAACATCAATTCATCATTTTTTGGTTTAGGTAAATTCATTATTTAAGTATATCCAATTTGGTATCCCACGTTAAGGCAATACCTTTTAAAGTAAGATCTTCATCTATATTATTTATAGAATCTGTATAAGTTATAAAAAGCTTTGATAGACCTCCAGTTGCAACTACCTTCATTTCATATTTAGTTTCCTGTTTAATTCTATAGATTATTCCTTCTAATAAACTAATGTACCCCCAAAATATTCCTGACTGCATCGCCGTAATAGTATTAGTTCCTATTACTTTGCTTGGTTTACTGATAGCAATTCTTGGAAGCCTTGCTGTAGCCATATCAAGAGCATCCATTGATAAATTTACTCCTGGTGAAATTATTCCTCCTATGTAGGCACCATCTTTATTAATAACATCAAAAGTTGTAGCAGTGCCAAAATCAACTACTATAATTGGGCCTCCATAAATTTTATGTGCAGCTAAACTATTAACTAACCTGTCTGCACCAACTTCATCTGGCCTATCAATTAAAATATTAATATTAGGCATAATACTCTCTCCAACTATTTTAGGATTAATATTAAAATAATTTTTTACAAAAGTTCTTAGTTCATGATTTACAGCAGGTACAACAGAAGAAATTATAACATCTGAAACATTAATATTTATTTCTCCTGCTAAGAAAGGTTTAATATGTGTTTCATATTCATCCGAGGTTCTATTAGCGCTTGTAGAAATTCTCCATTTATTATGAATTCCTTTATTATTGACAATTGCAAATACAGTATTAGTGTTACCTACATCTATTACTAAAATTGTTTCATTAAAAAC
>JAQWRB010000006.1 GCA_029243935.1 Alphaproteobacteria bacterium | reverse complement strand
CTTCATCTTTTTTTTGAATAATGCCATTTATAGATCTATCGCCTACTAACATACGTAGATGATCTACTGCTGATTTATCAGGAAGTGGGAATAAATATATTGCTTCCATCCAGCTATTTGTTGGATTGATAAAGTATTGCTTCACGGTTGTAGTAGTTAGCAAACCTTGCACTTCAACATGAACATCTGTCTTTAAGGCTGGACCTGCAAAGATATCTTTATCTTGTTTATAGGCTTCAACAAAAAATAAACCGTAAGGTTGATTTATGTTAGATTGCAGAGATTTGGCTTGTAATGAAAAAGAAATAAGTAGGGTTAAAAAAAAACAGAAAAATATAGGAAGTTTAATTAGTGATTTATTCATAGAGAATCCTTTTTAATTTAATAAATATTTATTTGAAGAAGAGCGAGAGTAAAATAAATGATGGCTTCAAACCACATGATGTTTTCTTTTCATTAAAAATGTCTTCGAAGGCCTAAAGTAAATTTAAGTTAGACCTTCAGGAGAAAGACAATATGACTAATAAGACCATTTGTACTAAAAATATATGAACAGTGAATATAGATGTTATGGATATTTTATTTATATTTATTAGAATTTAAACTTTTTTGAGATAGAATATTTGTAAGGAGAGATTATTGTGGTTAAAGTACCTGAAACTTTTTATATTAGAGTGCCTTATGAGGAAAAAGATTATGCTAAATCTTTAGGAGCAAAGTGGGATAAACATAATAAGCTATGGTATATTCCTCAGGGAGAAGAAATAAATAAATTTTCCAGGTACTTGTCTTTTCTTCATGTACCTATCACAGAAAGGGGAATTGTTAAGAAATTAGGAGCAAAATGGAATTCAGATATAAAAAAATGGTATGTTGCCAAACCAAGTGACTACAAAAAATTTGAAAAATGGTGGATAATAAAGAAATTTAATTCTCTTTATCAAGATTTATCAACTATTAAATGTATTAACGGCCAATACGATGTTATTGATAATAATTATGCTGAAGGTGGTACAGCTAAAATTTTACTCTGTAAAGAAAAAGATACTGAATTTCCATGTTTTAAAGCTTTAAAATTCTATGACCCAAATTTAACTGGTAGCGATGACGCAGAAGCTATATTTAAAAAAGAACTAATGGCATTACAAAGTTTAGATTCACTTAAAAATATAGTTTCTATTTCTAATCATGATTATTGCAAAGAAGTTGGTATGTGGTTCATTGTAATGGAATATTGCCCTATAGACTTTACAGAAATAATAGAGTGGAGTAATCACCCAAATTATGCAGATAAAAAAGATACTTTTAAAGAACATCTTTTAATAATAGAACCTATTTGTGTAGCTATGGAAGAATCTCATAAAAATGGGTTTATCCATAGAGATTTAAAACCATCAAATATTGTTTTAAGTTTTCAAAGTTACTGTTTATATATTTGGAAACTTTTAGAAGAAGAGGGGGATGTTAATGATGATTATGTTCCTGATGAAGTTGCATTATTAGAAGAATTTTTTATTTTGTTTAATAAAATTAAAGAAGGTAAAATCTTTGATGATGATGGTGAAGAAGAAAATGATGATGATGAAAAAGTAACTAATGAATTTGTATCATGTATGATTAAAGTTATTGATTTTGGTATTTCAAAATTGAAAGATTTTTCTACTCAATCTGGGCATACCGTAAAGGGTTTTAGCAGTGCGCCCTATACTCCTCCAGATTTTATTAATTTAAAAGGATCTTCAGGAACATCTAAAGAATCTTTTCATGATAATACAGAAACTAATTTTAACTATGATGTTTATTCAATTGCAGCAAATATTGTGTCTTTAAGCGAAAATAAAGTATTTAGTAATTATGGTGAATTACGATCGGGGTTTGAAAATTTTGAGAAAACTTCAAACTTTCCAGATGAATATATCGATTTAGTTAGAAGAAGTTTAGATGAAATACCTTTAGAAAGACCTAAATCTGCAATAGAGTTTTATGATGAACTTAAAAAAATTAAAAATAAGCATAATATTAAATGAAGATATTATTATCGGCAGCTACCTCTAAAGGTAGAATACGTGAAGAAAACCAAGATATAATATATGCTGGTGATACAATTATATCAGATGAAGATACTTATAATAAAAATCTTGATGGCACCATATTTACATTTGCTATTGCTGATGGAATGGGAGGACATATGAATGGTAGACTTGCTGCTGAAACAGCAATTAAAAAT
>JAQWRB010000075.1 GCA_029243935.1 Alphaproteobacteria bacterium | reverse complement strand
TATTTCCTGTATCTAAGGGTAAATCTTTCCAAGAATGAACAACAACATCACATTTTTTATTTATTAAATCATTTCTTAAATCATCAGTAAATACCCCAGGTGTAGGCATTTCAGATAAAGGGGTATTTAAATCTTTGTCTCCAGAAGTAGATTTTGAAATATACTCTATTTTTAAATTTGGATTTTTTTTTAAGAGAATATTTCCTATTTCTTTAGCCTGAATAATAGCTAAATCACTTTTTCTTGATAAAATTCTTACTTTATTGAATGAAACCATTAAATATAGTTAAATAATATAGTGCGACTAAAAAGCAAATAAATACAATAGAAATCAATGATTTTGTATTTATAATGTGTATATATAAAATAATATTATGAAAATAAAAAGTAGTGAAAAAATTGAAACAAATAAACCTTTAGAATTTAGGAAAAAGACAAAATATATACAAAAGTTTGATAAATTTAACTTTAATATAGAAAAAATTAAAGCTGAGTTCTTAACAATTTTTTATGAAATTAAAGAATGGTCAAAAGATGATCCAGATCTATATGATTTTAATGCAATCTGTGTAAATCAAAAACCTAATGATCCTAAATCTATTTCTGGTGGAAATTTAAGAGGTAAATATTGGACATATCCTAAGTCTGATTGGAATGAAGAAGAAAGGCTAATTAATATCAACGAATCAGAATACACAGAAGTTTGTAGTCCATTCAAAGATACATATATTGAAGAAGTATATAACATCATAAAATCTCAATGGAAAATAGGAAGAATGAGATTTCTCATGAAGCCTCCTCGATCTTGTTTAAGTTGGCATAGAGATCCTGAGAAAAGAATTCATGTACCTATAATTACTAATCCTGGATGTAGAATGGTTATAGAAGACGAGAGCTATCATATGCCAGCAGATGGATCAGTGTATATTACTGACAATAGTAAATATCACAATTTTTTCAATGGAGGAGAAACCGATAGACTACATTTAGTATCAACTCTCATAGAATAAGCATTTAAGGAAGAATAGGTTCTCTTTTTCTAGTACTGCCATAACCATGATAAATTACAGCAATTGTTATAATTGCTCCTCCTATAATAACTGTAAAAGAAGGTACCTCATTAATACCAAAAATAGGCAACCATACCCATAAAACTCCTCCAACAACTTCCATTAAAGATAATAAAGCCAATTCAGCCGAAGGAAGATACTTAGCTCCTAAACTGTATAATATTAATCCAGTAGCAACAATTAAACCATGTAAAATACTTAAGTAAGAATTTTTTAAAGGCATTGTTTCGAAAGGTTCAAAAGAAAAACCTAAAAAAATAAATGAAAAGAAAGTGCAAAACAATCCAGCAAGAACTACTGTTGTAAACTTAGGAGTTTCAGGCTTCCATCTAATAGTCACAGTATATAAAGCAAATCCTGTTGCAGATAAAAACCCTAATAGAGCACCCAAGATTGTGCCAGAAATAGAGTCATTAATAATCATTATACAAACTCCTATAAAAGCTATGACCATTGATATTAGTGTAGAGCGTCTTAATAATTCATTTAAAAAAAGATATCCAAAAATTGCAGCTATAAAAGGCATTGCCGCTAACATAAAAAGAGTGACTGCTGCTGATGTAATAGTAATTGAATAAATAAAACCAGTAAATGCTATAGCTAAAAAAATTCCTCCAAGAACTCCAGAAAAACCAATTTTAAAAAAATTCTTGTAAAAACCAAATCCC
>JAQWRB010000183.1 GCA_029243935.1 Alphaproteobacteria bacterium | reverse complement strand
TGGAGAGAATGGATTAGATTTTCTAAACTTTATAAGAAAAAATTATAATACTCCTGTCCTCATGCTTTCTGCCATGAAAGACACTAAAAATAGAATTTTAGGGTTTGAAAAAGGTGCAGACGATTATTTAGGGAAACCTTTCGAACCTAAAGAATTGCTTCTTAGAATAAAAGCTATCTTACGTAGAACTGAAGAAAATAAAGTTATACCACTCAACCAATCTAGTTTAATTAAATTTAGAAATATTATTTATGACCCATCCTTATCTATAATATGGAAAAATAACAAAAAAATAATTTTAACATCTAAAGAGAATGAGCTTTTAAATATTTTACTGGAGGGTGACGGAAAAACTATTAATAGATATATTTTAATTAAAAATTTAAAGCTAGAATCTAGAGGAATTGATATTACTATTAGTAGGTTAAGAAAAAAAATAGAAAATAACCCTAAAAGACCAATGCATATTGTAACTATTAGAGGCGAAGGTTATGCTCTACCTCAGGAATAATTGGAAGTTATATGAGACTTAGAGATATTATGCCAAAAAGTTTATTTGGTAGATCATTATTTATAGTAGGGTTACCTCTCATTTTTCTTCAAATATTTATAGGTTATTTTTTTTTCGAAAGACATTGGGATGACGTAGGAAGAAGATTAGTTTTATCAGTAGCAGGAGAAATAGCATTGATTTCTGAACAAATTATTGCTGCTGACAATAATAATTTAATAGAAAAAGAAATATTTGAAAATTCTAATAAGTATTTTGGTGCAAAATTAACAATCTTACCTAATTCAAAACTTACAAATGACCAATTAAATCACTCAAAAAAATCTAGATTAGATAGAGCTTTAGCAAAATCTTTAAAAGAAAGAATTAAATTTCCTCATACTTTTAACACGACTAAAAATAAAAATAGAGTTATTATTTTAGTTCAACTTCCTAATAAAATATTATTAACAGAAATTTCTAAAAAAAGATTATATAGCTCTACTACTTATATTTTTATAGCAGTAATGATTTTATCATCATTCTTTCTACTCTGTCTTGCAATATTCTTTTTAAGAAGGCAAATTAGCCCATTAAAAGAACTCTCAAATGCAGCTGATGCATTCGGTAAGGGTGATACATTTTTTGCATTAAAACCAAGAGGAGCAGATGAAGTCCGCCAAGTGACACATGCATTCTTAGATATGAGAGAAAGAATACGACTACATATTGAACAAAGAACAGATATGTTAGCAGGCGTTAGTCATGATTTAAGAACACCTCTCACTAGAATGAAACTTCAAATAGAAATGCTCACACAAGAAGAAGATAAAGAAGGGTTAAAAGAAGATGTAAACCAAATGGAACAAATGATTGAGGTCTATTTATCTTTTATAAAAGAGAAAGAAGAAGTAACAAGAGTAAAGACAGATATTTCTAATTTAATTGGCAATATAATACTAGATGCAAAAAGAAATGGAGACATAATAGTACCTAAAATTATTGAGACGGTAGATGCAATGGCAAGAATAAGTGACCTTAGAAGAGCCATCACTAATTTAACATCAAATGCATGCAGAGCAAGTAATAAAGTTGAAATATCTCTTATTACAAAAGAAAAAAATGCTAACATAATTATAGATGATAATGGGCCAGGTATTAATAAAAAAGATTATGCATCGGTATTTAAAGCTTTTTATAGAATAGAAGGTTCTCGTAACTTATCAACTGGAGGTTTAGGCTTAGGCTTAACAATTGCAAGAGATATCGCAAGAAGCCATGGAGGAGAAATAAAATTAGAAAAATCTCCATTAGGAGGACTTAGAGCAATACTTTCACTTCCTATATAATTGATGCTATAGAATAATGTTATTAATTTTTTCAGCAAAAGATAATCTTTTATCTATTTTTGCCATTAAGCTGCTCTCATCTCCTATTTCACCTTTACACCACTCTCTTAGAGTCAAAACCCATATTAAAGACAATGCTTTCATTTTAAGTATTCCTAAACTTCCTTTATTTGATATTCCTGAATAAAATAATATTAACTCCATACTTTTCATTATTCTATTAATACTATAACTAGATTCTAGTATGCTTTTTCTGGACAACTTGATTAACGCATTAATCTCTTTTTTTTTAGATTTTAAGGCATCAAACTTACATAACATTAATTCTAATATCCTCTCCTTCTTAGAAACTTCTTGTAATTCTTTTATTGAGAGATTTTTTACCATTTCTGTGTTGATACCCTGATACCAAAAATCTAATAAATCATTCTTAGATCTACATATTGATAAAACTTCTTCTACTGATTTTTTAGATTTTATAGATAGAATATTAACATCTAATTTATCCCAATTATTTGCTAATAATTCTTTAATAGCAATATTAATTAACGAAACTTTTAAAACTTTATTAACCATTTTTAATACCAATAATTCCTGTTACTAATAAAATACTTTTTTATAGAAAAGTATCAAGTTAACTATTTTTTAATTAATTATTGAGATAGCTTAACTGATTTTTTTACCGCAGCATTAATTGCATTATTTATTATTTTATGAAATGCATTATTTTTATTAAACACCTTGATTGCTGCCTCAGTTACTCCTCCTGGGCTAGTAACATCATTTCGCAAGACCTCAGGAGCTTTATCTGAAATAGAAGCTAAATAACTTGATCCTAAAAATGTTTCTTTTACTAAAACTGTTGCCATTTTTTTGTCTAAACCAAAATCAACTGCAGACTGAATTAGATGTTCAATAAAAAGAAATACATATGCAGGTCCACTTCCAGAAATTGCAGTAACGATATCCATCTTACTTTCTTGCTTTAATATAATTACTATTCCAACCGATGAAAATAATAATTTAGTAATATCTAGATTAGCATTTTTCGTTTTTTTACATGGATAAATAGCAGTTATTCCTTTTCCGTAACAAGCTGGCGTATTAGGCATAACTCTTATTACGGAAGTTTTGTTTCCAAGAATTTTTTTAAAAAAACTTATTTTCTTTCCTGCTATAATAGAAATAATAAAAATTTTATCAGTCATAATATTTTTAAGATCAAGTAATACATTATAAGCAATTTGAGGTTTAACCGCCAACAAAACTGCATTTATTTTTAATTTATATAAATTTACCTCTGAAATGTCATTAAATACTGTTAAGCCTTTTCTCTCTAAAAAGATTCTTTGTGCTTTATTAGGCTCTACAATAAATAAACTCTTATTTTTTATTATATTTCTTTTCAGTATGCCATCTATAATAGCAGTACCCATGTTTCCACATCCAATAACGAGTAAACCTATTTTATTCACTAAGCCTCGCCTTGTGTTTCTAATAATGATGCTTCTATGGCCTGTTTAGGTGTTTTATCACCCCATAAAAGAAATTGAAATGTTGGGTAGTATTTATCACACTCTTCTAATGAAGAAGATAAAATATAATCTATTTTTTCTGGAGTAATAGAAGAATAATCAAAACTTATTAATGAGTTTCTATACATTATCCAACCATCATCTGTCCATAATTCAAAATGTCCCGCACTCAGATTAAGATTAATTTTATTTAATAAAGAATATATTAAATTATATTTTTTTTCAGGTACCTTAATATTATAAGTCCAGGTATATTGTAATAAATTAAAATCAGGATTCCACGCTAAAGTTAATTGATAATCACACCATTCTCCTCCAACTTCAACATATAAAGTATCATTATCTGTTCTATTATAAGACCAATCATTAGAGACAACAACATCTTCAATTAAATCTAGAGGGTTAAAATTGCTATCTACGAGGTCTGAAACACTAGCTCTCATAATCATCCTTTATATACTAAATGTAGTATTTATAAATAAATACTATCTATATAGAGTATATTACAAAAGGTATAAGAAAGTAAAAACTTAACATTATATTCTATATAATAATATAAATTATCTATTATAAACAATAACTTAAAAAATATAAATGGAAGAAATATAATGAATTCTTAAGAATAAACAAGAATTGTTTTGTAAGTAATTAAGAATCAGCTAAGTCATAAAGTAAAAATATTATTTATTTATTTAGTAAGGAGTACAATTTTTTTTTCAAGCGTGCTAATTCTTTTAGTTAATTTTTCGTTTTCTATCCTTGCCTTTTCAGCCATTTCCTTAATAATTAAAAATTCATTTTTATTAATAAGTTCTAGCTTAAATATTACCTTTTCAACCCTATCTTTAATTTTTTCTTCAATTTCTTCTTTTAAAACTTCTAAAACTGAAGTTGCTCCACCAAATAATTTAGTAATATCTTCTTTAAAAAAATTTTTTTTTGTCATTTTATATCCCTAAATTTTTAATTATAATAAAATTATATATTTTGTTAGTAGTCTTATATAATTTTATTATAATTAAATATATATAGATTTAAAAAAAAAGTAAGGCATAAATAATGATATTGGTTACTGGTGCTGCTGGTTTTATAGGGTCTAATATAGTCGCATCACTAAATAAAAAAGGCTATAAAAACATTATTATTTGTGATTGGGTTGATCACCACAGCAAGAAAAAAAATTTAGAAAAACTCACATATGAAAAAATTATTTCTCCTGAAAATATTATCCAATATTTGGAAAAATCTAAAGATATTGAGCTTATTATACATATGGGAGCAAACTCTTCTACGACTGAAACAAATTTTAGATTAATATATAATATGAATACTAGGTTTAGTAAAAACTTATGGAAATGGTGCGTAAATAATAAAGTAAGACTAATATATGCTTCCTCTGCCGCAACATATGGTGATGGGAAGAATGGTTTTATGGATTCGGAGAAAGCATCATACAAACCTTTAAATTTTTATGGTTTGTCAAAATATCTTTTTGACAGATATGCTATTAAACAATCAAAAAAAAAAACCTGCCCTCCACAATGGGTGGGTTTAAAGTTTTTTAATGTATATGGGCCTAATGAATATCATAAGGAAAATATGCAATCCGTCATAAAGCATGCATTTGATCAGTATTTGGAAACAGGAAAAGTAAAATTATTCAAATCATATAATAATAAATATTTGGATGGGAAACAAACTAGAGACTTTATATATGTAAATGACTGTGTTGCATTAATAAATTGGCTTATAGAAAATAAAAATGTTTCCGGTATATATAATTGTGGAACATCTGTTGGAAGAACCTTTGAAGATTTAGTAAAAGCTATGTTTAAATCTATAAATATTACACCTAATATAGAGTTCATAGATATGCCGAAAAATATAAGAAACCAATATCAATATTACACTAGAGCTAATATGAAAAAAATTCAGAAAAAAGGATATAAAAATAAAACTTTAACTCTTGAAGAAGGTGTTTATGATTATGTTAATAATTATCTGCTTACTAATGATAAATATAAATAAATGATGATTGATCAATTTATACACCTAACTAAAACAGCATGCTCTTTAGGATTAACTTCTGGTTTTTCAATTTTTTCTATAGAAATTAGATGGTATGCATTATCTTATATATTAGGGTTGATCTTAGGCCAAATATATATAAAAAAAATTATAAAAACTAAAAAATATAAAAATTTTATTACAAGTATACAAATTCAAAATTTTTTGATCTGGGCCATGTTAGGTATTATTATAGGAGGAAGATTAGGATATATAATATTTTATAATTTTTCTTTTTATATAAATTCCCCCATTCATATATTATATGTTTGGCAAGGAGGTATGTCTTTTCATGGAGGGCTTATAGGCATAACGCTATCCATGCTGTTATTTTCTTTAAAAAATAATATAAAATTCTTATCTCTTACAGATTTAATTTGTGCGGCAGCTCCAATAGGAATCTTCTTAGGAAGAATATCTAATTTTTTAAATGGAGAATTATGGGGAAAAGAATCTAGCTTACCTTGGGCAATAATTTTTAAATGCGCTGGAACAAATCCTCGCCATCCAAGTCAACTATATGAATCTTTTCTAGAAGGAATAATAATATTTGCCATTTTATATTATTGTATATTTAAATTAGATTTTTTAAATAAAGTTGGAAAAATTTCTGGAATGTTTTGTATACTATATTCTTGTTCTCGAATAATAATAGAATGTTTTAGAGAACCGGATAGACATATAGGGTTTATTTATTCTTATTATACAATGGGCATGGTTTTATCCATACCTATGTTGTTACTAGGTATTTACTTATATTTAAAAAATAATAATTATTAAAGTTAGAAAGTAATTTTTTGAAAAACTATTTCATAAAAAAAATTAAGCTTCATGGTCCTATTACTGTTTCAGAATATATGTCAGATTGCTTATTATCTCCTAAAAAAGGTTATTATAATCTTAAAAATACTATAGGTAGTAAAGGAGATTTTATTACATCACCAGAAATAAGCCAGATATTTGGAGAATTGATAGGTTTATCTCTAGTCGACTATTGGTATCAGTGTCAAAAGCCTGAATTACCTATTGTAACTGATTTAGGTGGAGGTAATGGAACAATGCTTAAAGATGCTTTAAGGGCAATTAATCAAGTAGATAAAAATTTAAGAGCGCTAATAAAGCCTATATTTATAGAAAGTTCTTTAACATTAACAAACAAACAAATAAAAATAATTCCTGATTCATTTTCCTTTAAAGATATAAGTGAAATACCTAAAGGGTTTCTTATGTTATATGCAAATGAATTTTTTGATGCACTCCCTATTCATCAATTTATTAAGATAAAGAATAATTGGCATGAGAGGTTAATAGATATAGACTCAAGCGACAATTTGCAATTTATATATAATAATAAACCTAGCCCATATGAAAAAATTTTTCCAAAAAACTTAAGAAATAATCAATTAATAGAACTATCTCCTTCTGCGATAAATATTCTTTCTTCGCTTACTAAAAGAATATTAGAAACTGGAGGAATAGTCATAATTATTGATTATGCATTAAGTCATAATGATCTCTTTGGATCACTTCAGGCAATTAAAGATCATAAATACATAGATCCACTTAGAGAACCCGGAAATAGTGACTTATCTTCAAAAGTAAACTTTTCTATTTTAGAAAATGTTGCTACGGAATTAAATGCAAATGTTCACGGACCTATTAAGCAAAAAGTATTATTACAAAATTTAGGTATTAAACTAAGATGTGAGCAATTAATAAAAAACAATCCCGATAAAAAGAATGCTATTCTAAGTGATTATAATAGACTAACATCTAATGATGAAATGGGTGATTTGTTTAAAGCTATAGCTATTACTCCGAAAAACTCAATTAAACCAGCTGGTTTTTAATATGAATAAGGAAAAAATTGCTCCTATATTATGTAAAAATTTTGAAACACTTAATATAAATCATGGTTTTTTTACAAGAAATGGAGGAGTCTCTTCTAAAGAGAATTTTAGTTTAAATTGTAGTTTTAATTCCAAGGATTCTAAAGATAATGTCTTGATCAATAGAAAATTAGTATGTAATTACCATAAGTTAGATATAGATAATTTAAAAATTGTTAATCAGGTTCATAGCAATAAAATACAAATTATTGAAAATATAAATCACGATGTTTCTAATATAAAGGCAGATGCCTTAATAACAAAAAAACCAAATATTATTTTAGGGCTATTGACTGCGGATTGTGCACCAGTTTTAATTCAAGATTCTTATAAAAAAATTATTGCTGCTATTCATATGGGATGGAAAGGTACGATTAATAATATTTTACAAAATACTATTAAAACATTAATTGATTTAGGTTCTGATATTAATAGTTTGAAATTAGTTATAGGCCCTTGTATAGGTCCAGAATCTTATGAAGTAGGAAATGATTTTTATTTAAAGTTTACTAAGATTGATATTACTAATAAAAAATTTTTTCAAAAAACTATAGCAAATAAATTTAAATTTAATCTACCCCAATATATATTTTATATAGCTATAAATATGGGAATTCATATTAATAATATATCAAATACTAATAATGATACCTTCAAAGAAAAATATAGTTTTTTCAGTTATAGAAGAAATTTTACCCTGAAATTAAACGATTGTGGAAGAATGATTTCTACAATCTCTATGAAAAATTATTAATGATTAAGTATTTAGTGTATATTTTATATTTATCCTTCTTAGTTAGTTGTTTTGTAATTAATAAACCCTTTGAAGATGATAAAATAACTATTCCTGTTATCAAAGGTATTAACTCAGGATTATATATTAGTAAAATAGTAGGATTAACTAATAAAACAGAAATTGAATTAAGAGATAGAATCTATAATAAAATATTAAATAAGAATATTTTAGTTAGTTATAAATATTTTAACAAAAATAGTTATATATTAAAATCATCATTCATTAAATATAAATCAATTAATAAGCAAAAAATGATTTTTACTCTCTCTTCACCTTCATTCAATGAAGTTAGAAAATTGGACTTACTCATACCTAATAATAAAATAGCTAGCATAGAAATTCAAGAACAAGTATCCAATAAAATAGCAGAATTTATTGAAAAAAAATTTAATAAAACAGATAAACAAAAAAAAATAAAAATTAATGAGATAAAGGGGTTAGAAAAAAATAAAAATCTAAAAGATATTTTCTTAAATAAATTAAGTTATTTATTCTCAAAACAATCTATTGAGATTATTAAAACTGAAAAGAATAATAATTATTACTTAATAGACATAAAATTTAGTATAACTGAAATTAATAAAGAAAAAATTAAACTTAAAGTAATATGGTTAATATATGATAAAAATAAAAAATTAATTGGAGATATAAAACAAGAAAATGTTTTTTTAAAATCTTTATTAACTAAAATATGGCCAGAAATTTCTAGTAAAATTATTGAGATGTCTATTAATGAAATCAATATATTAACAAATGTGCAAAAATAAATAGATTTTATAGCTTTATTGGCATATATATTACGCCAATTTATATATACAAATAATATCTTTATAGAGAATTTAAGTTTTAACTTTTAGGGCAAAAAATATGCATATTATCTCTGGAAACAGTAATCCCATTCTTGCAAAAGAAATTAGTTCAGAACTAAATGAAAAAATTATTGATGTTACGGTTACAAAATTTGCAGACCAAGAGGTATTTGTTGAAATTAATGAAAATATTAGAGGGAAAAATATTTTTATAATACAATCTACCTCTATGCCTGCTAATGACCATCTTATGGAATTGTTGATTACTATTGATGCCTTAAAAAGAGCTTCAGCGCAAACTGTTACGGCAGTAATTCCTTATTTTGGCTACGCAAGACAGGATAGAAAAGTTGGTCCAAGAACGCCGATATCAGCTAAACTTATTGCTGATATACTTACTACCGCAGGAATAGACAGACTTTTAACAATTGATTTGCATGCAGGCCAAATCCAAGGTTTTTTTGATATACCTGTTGATAATTTATTTGCTGCGCCCGTTATTACAAAAGATATTAAAAAAAATTATAATAATAAAGATATAGTTATTATTTCTCCTGATGTAGGTGGTGTTGTTCGCGCTAGGGGAATAGCTAAGAGAATTGACGGTGATTTGGCTATAGTAGATAAAAGAAGAGATAAAGCTAATGTATCAGAAGTAATGAATATTATTGGAGATATTACTGGAAGAGATTGCATAATTGTAGATGATATAGTAGATACAGCAGGTACTTTATGTAATGCAGCAGAAGCATTAATAGAAGCAGGAGCAAAAAGTGTATCAGCTTATATTACTCATGGAGTATTATCAGGGCCCGCAGTAGAAAGGATAAAGAATTCTAAATTGAATGAATTGGTGATTACTGATAGTATTGCACCTACTAAATTAATTCTTGACGCAAGTAACATACGTATATTAAACCTTGCTCCACTAATAGCAGAAGCTATTAGAAGAATTAGCTCAGATAGTTCAGTTTCTAGTTTATTTGACTAAAATATTAGATTTTAATAATTGTATAATAAGTAATAACAGGAGTATAAAATGGTAATGACATCTAACCTCTCAGCAGAAACAAGAGCATCTGTGGGGAAAGGTAATTCTAGATCTTTAAGACGTGAAGGCAGAATACCTGCTATAGTATATGGCAATAAATTAGAACCATTAGCTATTTCTCTAAGTGAAAAAGATTTAAATACTGAACTAAGAAAAGAAGGCTTTTTTAACAAACTATGTGATTTAGAATTAGGGAAAGAAAAAATACTTGTTCTCCCACAATCAATAGCATTACATCCAGTAACTGATAGAGCTGAACACATCGATTTTTTAAGAGTAAGTGATACGACAAAAGTAACGATTGAAATCCCAGTAAAATTTGAAAATGAAGAAGAATGTCCAGGAATTAAAAAAGGTGGAATATTAAATGTAGTAAGATTTAGCATAGAAGTCTCATGTCCAGCTTCAAACATTCCAGAATTATTTATAGTTGATTTAACTGGATTAGAGCTAGGAGATTCAATACGTTTTAGTAATATTAAGGATGTTACAGAAGGAGTAATACCTACAATTACTGACAGAGATTTTATAATTGCAAGTGTTGTCGCTCCAGCTGCTCTAGTATCAGAAGAAGTAGAAACTGAGGAAGATGAAGAAACAACAGATGAGGAAAATGCTTCTGAAGAAAACCCAGCTGAGGACAATGAGAAAAAAGAAGAATAATTAATTTATAGATTGGAAATAAATTATTGTTAGTCTTAGTTGGACTTGGAAACCCAGAAGCTAAGTATAAATTAAACAGACATAACGTAGGGTTTATGGCTATAGATCGCATAGTGGAAAACTATGAACTTGGGCCATATAAAACCAAATTTCAATCACATATTGTTACAAAAATAATTAATTCTACTCCAATAATATTTTCAAAACCACAAACATTTATGAACCTTTCAGGTCAAAGTATAGGTAATATTTTAAGTTTTTATAAATTAAAATGTGAAGATGTAATAGTTATTCATGATGACCTTGACTTAAATATAGGAATAGTTAAAACAAAAATAGGAGGAGGATCAGGTGGTCATAATGGCCTAAAAAGCTTAGATTCTATCATTGGAAAAAATTATAGGCGCTTGAGAATAGGCATTGGACACCCAGGAGATAAAAACTTAGTAAACAATTATGTTTTAGGAGATTTTAATAAAAATGAAAATATTATAATTAATGAAATCCTTAAGAATATTACTTTTAATTTAGCTAATATTCTCAAAAATATAAATGATAATTTATCACAATTTTTAGCTGAAAATATTAATAATAAGGAATAAAATGGGATTTAATTGTGGAATAGTAGGCTTGCCTAATGTAGGAAAATCAACTCTATTTAATGCATTAACTGAAACAACTCTAGCAGCTGCAGAAAATTATCCTTTCTGCACAATTGAACCTAATATAGGCCGTGTTGCATTAAATGATAAAAGATTAGATGAATTAGCAAATATTAATAATCCAAAAAATATTATACCAACTTTTGTTGATTTTGTGGATATTGCAGGCCTAGTTAAAGGAGCAAGTAAAGGAGAGGGTCTAGGAAACCAATTTCTTGCAAATATAAGAGAAGTCGATGCTATTTGTCATGTTATTAGATGTTTTGATAATGATGATATTACGCATGTAAATAATAGAATTGACCCTATTAATGATATTGAGGTAATTGAAACAGAGTTAATGCTTTCTGATTTGGATAGTCTTGAGAAAAGAAAACTATCTATAGAAAAGAAAGCTAAAAGTGGGGATAAAGAAGCAAAATTAACTCTTATTATTATACTAAAAATTATAGAAAAATTAGAAAAGGGGGTTCCGGCTAGAGAAATTTCTTTTGAAAAAGAGGAATACTATACAGTAAAATTACTCAACTTGCTTACTATTAAGCCTGTTTTATTTATTGCAAACGTAGATGAAGATTCTACAAAAAATGGTAACAATTATTCTAAAAAATTATGCGACTTAGGACTATCTAAAGGAATATCTACTATTATCATGTCAGCAAAATTAGAGGCTGAGATATCAGAAATTACTGATATTGCAGAAAGAAAAGAATTTTTAAATGCTTTAGACTTGGAAGAATCTGGTTTAGAAAAATTAACAAAAGCTGGATATAACCTTTTAAAACTTATAACCTATTTTACTGCTGGACCTAAAGAAGTGAGAGCATGGACTATTAAAAAAGGAACTATAGCAAAAGCTGCGGCAGGTAAAATACATAATGATTTTTCTAGAGGATTCATTGCAGCTGAAACTATTGCATATAATGATTATATTTTACTAGGAGGAGAACAAAAAGCTAGGGAAAATGGTAGTATTAGAACCGAAGGAAAAGAATATATTGTAATTGATGGAGATATAATTGTATTTAGGTTTAATGTTTAAATGGTTAGGAGAAATTATTATGAATAACAAGATAACAATTAAAGCTGCTGATGACAAAGATCTTCCGGTTTATATTTATGAACCTTCTATTTCAAGGATTGGTGCAATAGTGCTAATACAAGAAATCTTCGGAGTAAATGATCATATCAAGAATGTTGCAGAAAAATTTGCAAAAGAAGGTTTTATGACATGGGTACCAGATTTGTTCTATCGAATAGAAGATAATGTAAATTATAACTATTCTTCTGAAGATATACAAAAAGGGAAAAAACTAAAAGATGAATTAGGTTGGGAATTACCTACAATGGATATTATAAGTTGTATTGCAAACCTTAAGATAGACTATAATGTTGCTACAGTAGGTTTTTGTTATGGAGGAACGTTATCATGGAGTGCAGCTTGTTCAGCATATGGGCTTGACGCCTCAGTATGTTTTTATGGGTCACAAATAACTAATTTCTTAAAAAAAGAACCGAGATGTCCTACCCTTATCCACTTAGGAAAAAAAGATATTTCAATTAATGAAGATGATCAAAATAAAATTATTAATTTTTCTAATAAATCAACTACAGACATTCAAGTACATACATATGAAAATGCAGATCATGGATTTTTTTGCAATCAAAGAGATAGTTATCAAAAGGAATCGGCTGAGCTAGCGTATAATAGAACTTTAGAATTTCTAAAGAAATCTTTATAATTTACACATAGGAGATTAAAAATGACATATAATATAAATACGAATATTACAAAAATATTAACTTTTATTACTTTTACTTTTATTCTTATATTTAGTAATACTAACGCTATGGAAGCACCTAGTAATCTTATTATAACAGATATAGAAATTGGAGAAGGAAGAACAGCTACAAAAGCTAGTGAAGTAGCTGTACACTATACAGGTTGGCTTTTTGACACTAATGTGGAAACAAAGAACATATGTGATGCTAAAGGGAAAGAATTTGATTCCTCTCTAAAAAGAGGTATGCCTTTTGAAACGGCTTTAGGTCAAGGAATGGTAATTTCAGGATGGGAAGAAGGACTTATAGGAATGAAAGAAGATGGAAAAAGATGTCTTGTGATTCCTCCTTCTATGGGTTACGGAAATCGTGCAGTTGGAAATGGAATAATACCTGCGAATTCAACTCTTATTTTTGAAATTATTTTATTGGGTGTGCGCTAAAAATGACAGAAGAAAAACCTTTTCTAGGAATTATAGGTGGAAGTGGTATATACGAGTTAAATAACATAATAAATCCAAAATGGTTATCCGTTCAATCACTATATGGTGAACCCTCGGATAAAATCTTAACAGGCTCAATTGATGATATAAATATAGCTTTTTTACCTAGGCATGGAAGAAGTCATAATCTATTACCATCAGATATTAACTATAGAGCAAATATAGATTGCTTAAAATCTATCGGAGTCACAGATATCATATCATTATCTGCAGTAGGAAGCTTAAAAGAAAATATAAAACCAGGAAATTTTGTTATTATTGATCAGTTCATAGATAGGACATTTGCTAGAAAAAAAACATTTTTTGATGAAGGCATTGTTGCACATGTCTCAATGGCAAAACCAGTTTCAGAACAATTAAGTGAAATAATATTAGAAGCGGCACCTCAAAATATAAACATATCAATGGGGGGAACATATTTAGCTATGGAAGGTCCACAATTTTCTACATTAGCTGAATCTGAGCTTTATAAATCATGGAATTGTGATGTTATTGGAATGACTAATATGCCAGAGGCAAAACTAGCTAGAGAGGCCGAAATAGCATATGCAACAATAGCTATGGTTACAGATTATGATTGCTGGCATCCAGACCACGATGCTGTAACTGTAGATGATATTATTGAAGTACTAAATAATAATTCAAATAATGCTAAAAGTTTAGTATTAAGTATTATTCAAAATATTTCACAAAAAACATGGACATGGAGTGACCCTTCTTATTCTGCATTAGAAAATGCAATTATAACTCCAAAAGAAGCTAGGCCCGAAATAGCAAAACAAAAGTTACAAAATATTGCAAAAAATTATTTATAAGTATTATATTAAACCAGCTTTCACTCTTTTCCAAATTTTTTTATATGAAATAAATAAAATAGTTGTCATAAAAATAAGAAATAAAAAGACTCTAAACCCCATTGATTTTCTTTCGTTTAACTCAGGCTGTCCTGTCCAAGTTAAAAAAGATATTAAATCCATAATTTCCTGCTCTAAAGTAGCTTCAGTCCCGTCCAAGTATTCTACATCTTCACCATATAAAGGTTGTGGCATAGCTATAATATGCCCAGGATAAGCTTCATTATAATAGCCATTAGACGAATCAAAGTTTTCAGGCTCTTCTTTATAACCATTTAATAAACTATAAAAATAACTAGCAGCCCCTGCTCTTGCTTTTACTACTAAGGATAAGTCTGGAGGTAGAGCTCCATTATTCATATATTTAGCTTGGTTACTATTGTTATATGGACTAATAAATCTATCCGAAGGTAGTGCTGGTCTCATAGTTACCTCACCTTCTGAATCTGGATCTGCCAATACCTCATATTGAGAAGCAAAGGATTTTATTTGATCGCTTGAAAACCCTATGCCTGAAAGGTTTCTGTATGAGACATGTTTTAAACTGTGACAGCCAGAACATATTTCCGTATAGACTTGCAAACCTCTTCTAGCAGAAGCTTTATCTATCATACCAAAAACACCATCAAAAGAAAAATGCATTTTATCAACATTACTATCATTACTGTTAGCATTTACATTAGTTAAATTAAAAAAAACTATAGTAGTTAAAAGAAAGAATATTTGTATAATTTTATTAATAATAAACATGACTACTTACCACCTTTTATAGGTTTTTTTAAAACCGATTCCG
>JAQWRB010000180.1 GCA_029243935.1 Alphaproteobacteria bacterium | reverse complement strand
CTAGATAGTTATTAATTGTTTTAATTTTAACAAGGTAAAAATGTGACTAATAAAATAAAATTAATAGAAAATACTGATTTAGATGAATTTAAAAAAAATTTAAAATTTACGAGGGAATCTAAAAATATAACTATCGAAAACGCTTCAAAGCTTCTTAATATTAATATAAATATTCTTCAAAGTATTGAAAATGGCGAACTAGAAACGCTTACAAATGATGTTTTTACCATAGGTCATATAAGAACTTATTTAAAATGGTTGGAAATTGACCCTAATTTAATAATTAGTGAGAAAAATATTAATGAAAACAGCAATTTAAATATACAAAAACATAAAGTAGTTTTACCTTATAAGTTAAAAATTTCTAAATTTTATGTTTCTTTAATATCTATAATTTTATTTTTTATATTAATATTGATATATAATAATAAAACTAAAATAAATCCAGATTCATATGTAAATATAAATACTAGTAAAATTGAAACCTTAGAAGATGAGAAAATATATGAGACTAACATAAATTCTGAAGTGCCATTAAATAAAAAAATTGAAAAAGATATATCTCAAAATATATTAAATGAACTTAACTATATTTATATAAGGGCAAATGCAGACAGTTGGATAGAAATACAAAAGAATAATTCAGAAATATTAGTTAGCAAAGTTATCAAAAAAGGTGAAGAGCTTAAATTACCTTATGAAAAAGATTTAATATTGGTAACTGGCAATGCGGGTGGTATTATTATACATATAAATGATACAATAATTACTAATATTGGATTATCTGGAGAGGTTAAGAGAAATATATCTTTAAATTATGATAATTTAATTAAATTTTTAAAAGAGTAAAAGGATTCAACATTGAATATACGACCTTATAGAAATATAAACAGACGAAAAACAAAAAAGATTATGGTAGGTAATGTACCTGTAGGAGGGGATAGTCCTATTAGTGTTCAATCTATGACTAATACACTTACTACAGATATAAAAGGAACCATTAACCAAATAAATGAAATTATGGATGCTGGAGCAGACTTTGTTAGAGTCTCATGTACAGATGAAGAATCAACAAAAGCATTAAAAACTATAATAAGAAATGTTTCATTACCAGTTATAGCAGATATCCATTTTCATTATAAAAGGGCAATAGAAGCAGCAGAAGCAGGTGCAGCATGTCTTAGAATAAACCCAGGTAATATTGGATCAAATGAAAGAATAAACTCAGTTATACAGGCGGCAAAAGATAATAACTGCTCAATAAGAATAGGAGTAAATGCAGGCTCACTAGAAAAAAATATTTTAGAAAAATATAAATCTCCCTGTCCAGAAGCATTAGTGGAAAGTGCTCTTAATAACATAAAAATTTTAGAAGATGGTAATTTTACGAATTTTAAAATTAGCGTTAAAGCTTCAGATATATTTCTTGCCGTACTAGCTTATGAACAATTATCTAAAATATCTAACTACCCTCTACATATTGGAATTACTGAAGCCGGAAGCTTAAATTATGGCACAATTCAATCTTCTATTGGATTAGGAAGACTTCTTTGGACTGGAATAGGCGATACAATAAGAGTTTCTTTATCTGCTAACCCTGTGGAAGAGGTAAAGGCAGGCTTTCAAATACTTAAATCCTTGGGTATTAGAAATAAAGGAGTGACAATTATTTCCTGCCCTTCTTGCGCCAGACAAAATTTCGACGTGATTAATACTGTAAAAATAATAGAAGAAAAACTTTCTCATATAAAAGAAGCAATTTCTCTATCTATTATTGGATGCGTTGTAAATGGTCCAGGAGAGGCAAAACAAACCAACATAGGAGTAACTGGTGGAGGTAAAAATTTTCATCAAATATATATAGATGGTAATATTAGTCATAGAATGGAACAAAAAGATTTTATTAAACATGTAGTAGATTTAGTGGAAGACTATGCAGAAAAAGTGAGAGTATAAATGAATAATAAATTACAATCTGTAAGAGGAACACATGACCATCTTCCAGAAGATATGTATAAATACAACAATATTATTACTAAAGCAGAAAATATTACTTCTCTTTATGGTTTTAAACCTATGGCAACTCCAATTTTTGAATTTTCAAGTGTATTTAAAAAAACCTTAGGAGAAAGTTCTGATATAGTTACTAAAGAAATGTATACTTTTAATGACAAAGGTAATGAAGAAGTGACATTGCGCCCAGAAGGTACTGCTGGAATAGTAAGGGCTATAATATCTAATGGTTTATCTCAAGAAATGCCATTTAAAGCTTTTTATCATGGTCCTATGTTTCGCTACGAACGACCACAAAAAGGTAGATTAAGACAATTTCACCAAATAGGCATAGAATTATTAGGGGCTAAAAGTGAACAAGCAGATATTGAAATCATAGCATGTGCAGATAATCTCATAAAAGAATTAGATATCGATAAATCAGCTACACTACATATTAATAGCTTAGGTAATATTATTGAAAGAAAAACGTATATAGAGGAACTAATATTATATTTAAATGATTTTAAAAACAAATTATCAGCAGAAAGTCAAAATAGATTTGATAAAAATCCTTTAAGAATTTTGGATTCTAAATCTGAAGTAGATATCGAGATCTTAAAGGATGCACCAAAACTTATTAATTATTTAGAAACAGAGTCTAAAGATAGTTTTAATAAAGTTTTAGATGGATTAACTAATTTAAATATTGCATACCAAATTAATAACAAATTAGTCAGAGGTTTGGATTATTATAATAATACTACATTTGAATTTGTTACAGATAAATTAGGCTCACAAAGTGCCATAATAGCAGGAGGACGATACGATAATTTAATGAAACAAATGGGTGGTCCTGATATACCAGGTATAGGATGGGCAGCAGGTCTTGAGAGACTTGCACTACTATCAATATTCAAAGCAATTAGAAAAAAAACTATTTCTATTATTCCAGTAGGTAATGAAAATAATATTTTATGTATTAAATTAGCTCAAGAGTTAAGAAACAAATATATATGTACAGATATTAGCTATAGCGGAAACCTAAAAAAAAGACTTAAACAAGCGAATAAAATTTCTTCAGATTATGCAATAATTATTGGAGAGGAAGAGATCAAAAATAATAATGCTATTATTCGTAATCTAGAAACTGGGGTTCAAGAATACATAGAATTAAATAATTTAGTAAAGCATATAGAAAAAATATTGACTTAACATGATACCAGTTTTAAAAAATAGACTTGAAGAAATAATTAATAAATATTCTGAAATAGAGTCTAAATTATTAGATAATGATATAAATATTAATATTAGATTAAATTTGACTAAAGAACACTCTGATTTAGCCCCTATTGTGTTAGCTATAAATGAACTAAAATCTTGCGAACTAGAAATAGATGGGGTTCAAGAAATACTTGACGATAAAGATACAGATTCACTAATAAGAGAAGAAGCACTAAAAGAATATGATAATCTAAAAAAATCTTTAGAGATTTTTACTAAAAAAACTCAAAAACTTCTTATTCCGAAAGATCCAGACGATAATAGAAATGCAATAATCGAAATTAGAGCAGGTACAGGAGGCGATGAAGCAGCTCTTTTTGGAAACAATTTACTAAAAATGTATATAAGATTTGCGGAACTACAAAAATGGCATATTGAAATTCTATCATTATCTGAAAATGATATTGGAGGTTGTAAAGAAGCTTCCGCAAAAATTACAGGTAATAATGTATTTGGAAGATTAAAATTTGAAAGTGGCGTGCATAGAGTGCAAAGAATACCTACAACAGAAACTCAGGGAAGAATTCATACCTCAGCTGCAACAGTTGCTATTCTTCCAGTAGTAGAAGAAGTAGATATACAAATTAATAATAGTGATTTAAGAATTGATACGTATAGAGCACAAGGTGCAGGAGGACAACATGTTAACAAAACTGAAAGCGCTGTAAGAATAACTCATACACCTACAGGAACTGTTACACAATGCCAAGATGGTAAATCTCAGCATAAAAATAAAGCTAAAGCCTTAGAAATGTTAAGGGCAAAACTTTATAATAATGAAAAAAAAATTAGAGACTCAGAAAGAAGCCAAAAAAGAAAGTCTTTAGTAGGTTCTGGCGATAGATCTGAAAGAATTAGAACATATAATTTTCCTCAAGATCGTATTACTGATCATAGAATACAATTATCATTAAATAGAATAGAGGAAATTCTTTCAGGTTCTCGACTTAATGAAATAATTGATGTTTTGTTGGCACAAGAAGAAAGTGAGAGACTTGCTAATATTACTGAATAAAAAATAAATGAAAGTATCTAGAGTATTAATAGAAGGTAAAGAATTGCTAATGAAAGCAGAGATTTATCAACCTCTAAGAGAATCAAAATTAATAATTTGCTATGTTTTAGATGTTAACATAAACAATTCTTTATTAGATATTGAAAAAAAAATTACCAGTTCTCAAAAAAAAAGAATATTATCTCTTTTAATTCGTCGTTCTAGAGGTGAGCCGTATGCTTATATAACAAAATCTGTATTATTTTTTGGTTTTACTTTTTACATAAATAGAAATGTTCTTATTCCTAGACCAGAAACAGAAGAATTGGTTGAGACATTATTAAAAATAATTAAATTTAAAAATAAAAAATATAAATTATTAGACATGGGAATAGGTTCAGGAGTTATTTTAGCCAGTTTATTAATGCACCTTCCTAATGCTTATGGCATTGGAACAGATATTTCTCTTAAAGCTTTAAAAGTTTCTAAAATTAATTTAAATAATTTAAAATTAAATGGCCGATCAAGATTAGTAAATACTAATTGGTCTGAATGCTTAAAAGATAATAGCTTTGATATAATAGTATGCAACCCTCCCTATATTGCAAATAATCATATTAAAAACTTACATAGAGAAGTTAAAAATTTTGAGCCTTTAAAAGCTCTAAAAGGAGTTGCAAGTGGTTTAGAATCTTTTATATCACTTTTACCTTCAGCAAGACGAGTGATAAAAAATAATGGTTTAATTATATTTGAAATTGGTTTTGATCAGGCTAAAATTGCCAAGAAAGCACTTGAAGAGAAAAACTTTAACGTTCATAAAATAGTAAAAGACCTATCAGGTATAGAAAGAATATTGATTGCAAAACCAAATTAATAGTAAAAAATTAAAAAATAACTTGGCATTAATATTAATATGACTAGAATAGAATTTTCTAGAGATTCATAATATGATTAGATGGTCTTTTTAGAAACTAAATTCCTTAAATTTTAAAATAAATAAGTATTTAATTATTTATTTATAATTTTTTAGGAAATCAATGAATAAAAAAGGAAAATAATATGAGAGTATCAAATACTCCCAGAAGACATAGTAGAAGTAGAAATAACTCCGGAAGAAGAAATAATAATTCTCCAAATAATCCATATGATAATAATAAAGATAATAAAATAAAAGGAAATGCTATTCAAGTTCATGAAAAGTATCAATCCTTAGCTAGAGATGCCATTAGTTCTGGTGATGTTGTAAAGGCAGAATATTATTTTCAGCATGCCGAGCATTATCATAGAGTTCATAAAACAGCTATTAATATTCAATTAGAAAAACAACAACAAATTAAAAAAAATATTGTTCACATTAATAAAGAAGAAATTAAAGAGAATGATTTGAAAGTAAATAATGTAGAAAAAAATAATTTAATAAAAACTAATATTACTTTAAACAAGAAAGATAATAATAAGGAAGTTATAACAAATTCGAATGATGATAAAAAATAATTAAGTTTTTATAAGCTATCCCATATATTATCTAATCTATCACGTGCATTAATAAATAGATTATAATTTTCATTTTTTAATTTTAAACCTTTTGGCATTCTTACCTTAAGTGGATTTACCTGCTTATTTCTAAATATTATTTCATAATGTAAATGAGGCCCTGTTGATCTTCCAGTTGTCCCTACATAACCTATAACATCTCCCTGTTTTATTCTTTTACCCTCTGAAACATTTCTACCAAAACTGGCAAGATGTGCATAAGCAGTTTTATAATCAGTATTATGGCGAATACGTATGTAATTTCCATAACTTCCATTCTTTCTTGCTAATTCTATTATTCCATCACCTGCAGCAAATATAGGGGTATTTCTTGGGGCTGCAAAATCTACTCCTTTATGCATTTTAGTATAACCTAAAACAGGATGTTTACGTTTACCAAAACCTGATGATATTCTAGCTCCATCAAGAGGTGTTCTCATTAATGCTTTTTTAACACTACTAGCATCAGAATCAAAATAATCAAAGTAGCCTTTTTCATATTCAAACCTATATAGTGGTAACCTTTCTCCATCTAAACTTAATACAGCCCTTAAAACTGGCCCACTAGATACTAAATCACCAGACTTATTATGTTGGAGTTGATAAAGCACTTCAAAAGTATCCCCCCTTTTTATCTCTCTTTGAAAATCAACATCAAAGGAATACAATTTTACAACTTCCATGAGAACAGGGATAGGCATACCTGCATTTGTAGCAGCTAAATATAAACTAGAGTTAATTTCACCAGTAGTTTTATGAAAAGTTTTAATTGTAGGTTCTTTATATTTATTTAATACAAAATCATTATTCTGCTTAAAAACTTCTATAGATCTGATTTTATCTATGTGAATAACTATACCATTAATGTTTTTTGTATCATTTTTATCAATAAATATTTTTATTTTTTGACCAATACGAAGTTTTCTAGGATCAAATTCACTCTTTAATTTATTAATTAAACCAAAAATTTTATTTTCAGAAATTCTCATACTAGAAAAAGCCTGGGATAAAGTATCTCCACGTTTGAAAATAAAAGTTTTAATAGTATTTTCAGAAGAACTTAATAAACTTTTATTATTCCATTCAGTAATTCTTTTAATAGTTTTTATTCTTTTTATAAGGTTAGGCTTAACTAATTCGGCTAATTGGACCCTTGCATTTATTATAGAAGATTTTTTTACTATATAGTTATTACCTTCTAATATTACTAAATAGCCTTTTTTTCTTGATTTCTCTATAAAAAACCCTCTCATAGGATTTTTTTCTCTACCTAATGCTACAATTATAGAACTACCAGATCTAACTATATTTGGATTCATTTGTTCACTTAAAACCTTTAGTACTTTTCTTATAATATTCTTTTTTTCACCTAATGCTATTAACCTTGCTAAAAGTGTGTCACCCTTTTCAATTTTTCCTTCAATTAAATTTGTCTCATAATATAAATCATTATTTTCAATGCTTGAAGAAGTTAAATCATCAACTTTTTTACTTATTAATTTTTTTTCTTCCTGCTTTATATCTTTAGGTATAATGTTTTTATTTTCAACAAACTTTAGACTAGATATAACACCTCTAGCTAATTTGATGGATTGTTTTTTAGCTAAAAACTTTCCATCATTTATTTTTATAACTACTACTGCTGATTTTTTATCTATTCCAATAGCAAATGCTTTAATTCTCTTATCCTTAGGGAATATAATTGTATAATTTTCAATAATTTTTATTGGATCGTATACTGTTGAAAAAGCATCTATCGCTTCTCTAGTTTCCTTTAAGGCCCATCCGGTATCTCTTAATTGACCTTGAATAGTGTTAGCTTTAAGCACTTTATCTTTATTTTCATCAATATCAAGTTTATCTTCCTTATAATAAGATCTAAAAACTTTAAAATCATCCTTTTTTAATAAACTTAATTTTCCGGACATAGTTAACTTGATTTTATTTAAGAATACTCCATCTACATCTGCAATATAAAATAATTGAAGCTCATCATTAGGTTTTAGTTTTCGCAAATCTCTTTCTTCAGATATCACCTGAATAATGTTATTTATTTCATTTATATGAATTCCTGAATTGGATAATAATCTTGTTAAATTATCTCCTTTTTTTACTTTTATGATATATTTTCCAGGTTTAGGTTTAAAGTCTTCAAAATTGATTATGGCTTTAACTCTATCATCCACTAAAATATCAGAAATTCTAGCTGAAGTTATTTTTTTTCTTTCACGCCAGGAAAGAACAGTAACATTATTTTTTAATGGAACTGCAACAGCT
>JAQWRB010000074.1 GCA_029243935.1 Alphaproteobacteria bacterium | reverse complement strand
CTGGCCGGAAAGAACTGCCTGGGTTCATGGGTCCAAAAAAGCAACATATAAAGAACTATTATTACGGTGTATAAAAATATCTGATGGACTTAAATTAAAAGGTATAAAAAAGGGAGATACAATTGCTGCTATTCTTCCTAATGTTCCTGCAATGGTAGAATGTCATTTTTCTATAATGATGGCAGGAGGCATTTTAAATACAATAAATACTCGCTTAGATTCAGATGCAATAGATTTCATTCTTGAACACGGCAATGCAAAAATGGTTTTTGTTGATCCAGAGTTTAATGATATATTATCTAAAGCCCTTTATAAAATCCCCCAAAAAAAAAGACCTATAATTATTAGATGTGATGATGATGAATTTATTAAAGATAATCTATTTAAAGGTGAACTTACAAATAATGATTTAGCAAAAATAGGAAACCCTAATTCTCAAATCACTTGGCCCGAAGATGAATGGGAAAGCTGTAGCTTAAATTACACTTCTGGAACAACTGGCGACCCAAAAGGCGTGGTCTATCATCATAGAGGTGCATGGCTTACATCTATAAGCAATCAAATGGTATGGTCTATGGGTAAACACCCTGTATACTTATGGACACTTCCTATGTTTCACTGTAATGGTTGGTGTTTTCCTTGGACCGTCACAGCTTTAGCAGGCACTCATATTTGCCTTAGAAAAATAGATGCAAAAAGTATTTATGACTCAATTGCAAAAAATAAAGTTACTCACTTATGTGGAGCTCCAATAATTTTAGCTATGTTAATTAATGCAAAGCCAAAGGAAATTATAAAACTTAAAGGAAAAGTTAATATTATGACAGCTGCTGCAGCTCCCCCACCTTCTATTTTAGCTGGAATAGAGAAAAAGGGCTTTGAAGTTACCCATGTCTATGGGCTTACAGAAGTTTATGGGCCAGCTGTAATATGCGAATGGAAAGAAGAGTGGAATCAATTATTACCGGGACCTAAATCAGAAAAAAAATCAAGGCAAGGTGTTCAGTACCCTTCTTTAGAAGGGTTATCGATAAGAGATCCTGAAACTATGAAAGCTGTCCCTAAAGATGGAAAAACTTTGGGTGAAGTAATGATGAAAGGAAATATGGTAATGAAAGGTTATCATAAAAATAAAAAAGCAAGTAAGGAATCTTTTTCTGGAGGGTGGTTCCATACTGGCGATTTAGGAGTTATGCATAAAGATGGTTATATAGAATTAAAAGATCGCTCAAAGGATATAATAATATCTGGAGGCGAAAACATTTCCTCTATAGAAATTGAAGAAGCCTTATATAAAAACCAAAAAATATTAACTGCTGCAGTAGTTGCTAAACCTAATGATAAGTGGGGGGAAACACCGTGCGCTTTTGTAGAACTAAAAGATGGTAAACAGGCAACAGAAAAAGAAATAATTGAATTTTGTAAATTACATCTAGCAAGTTTTAAATGTCCTAAAAATATTATTTTTAAAGTTATTCCTAAAACTTCAACAGGAAAAATTCAAAAATTTACATTAAGAGAAATAGCAAAAGAAATTTAGCCTTATGACAAGATACAAAGTAATAATAGAATATGATGGTAAAAATTTTTGTGGATGGCAAAAACAAAAAGCTTTAATTAGCGTTCAAGGAACAATTGAAGATAGCTTATATAAGTTTTGTGGGAAAAATATTTCTATTTTTGGAGCAGGAAGAACAGACAAAGGTGTGCACGCTTCAGGACAAGTCGCTCATTTTGATATAGAAGAAGATGATTTAGAAGATAAAAATGATAAATTAGGAAAGTTAACAATGGGTTTAAATTTTTATCTGTCTAGAGCATGTAATAATGAAATATCCATCATTGAAACAAGCAAAGTAGATGAAGAATTTCATTCTCGATTTTCGGCTAAAGGAAGAAAGTATAAATACACTATATTAAATAAAAAAACCTCTTCACCCTTATTAAAAGATAAAACATGGAGGGTGCCTCTACCTTTAAATATTTTATTAATGCAAAAAGCTTCTACTTTACTTATAGGCAAACATAATTTTTCTGCCTTTAGATCCATTGAATGCCAAGCCAAATCCCCAATTAAGACAATAGATAGTATCAAGATAATAAAAAATAATGAGCTCATAGAAATATATGTTGTGGCAAAGTCTTTTTTAATGAATCAAGTAAGGATTATAGCAGGCACATTAGTTGAAATTGGCTTAAATAAAAAAACAGAGAAGGATATTTTATTAGCTCTTAAAACTTATACAAGAAGTCATGCAGGAGCTACAGCTCCGCCAAATGCATTAGTTTTAGAAAAAGTGGTTTATTAAAAATTTTATTTGGTTTTTTTAAAGGTATAAATGCCAGAGACAACTATTAATAACCCACCTAAAACAGTTTGTAAATCTGGCACTGAAAAAAAGAAAAAATAGCCAAATAAAGTTGCCCATATTATATGCGTATAGCTTATAGGAGCTAAAGTAGTAGCCTTAGCTTTAGCATAGGCCCCTAATATTAAAAATTGTCCTATCGCACCAAATAGTCCTACAATTATTAAAACAATCCATTCACTATGGCTTGGCACTGTCCAAGCTCGCATTCCAGAGGCAGGGTCATAGTCTATTAAAACTAGAATTGTAGTTCCTAATAACCCCGCAGCCCCAGAAAAAAACAAACTAGTGATAGCAGATTCAACTGGTGCTAAAACTCTAGTTCCAATTTGATATAATGAATAAAACAAGGCTCCGGCTATTCCGTAAAGTATTCCTGATAACCAATACATATCTATTTTTTGAACCCCCCAAATATTATTAGGGTCGATAACTATAATCATTCCTATAAAACCTGCCATTACTGCTAACAAGGTATGATAGTGAATTTTTTCTTTTAAAATTAGAGGGGCAAGTATAGTTGTTATTAACGGAGCAAAAAATAAAATAATTGTGGCTTCTGCAAGTGAAAGTATAGAAAGTGAAGTGAAAAAACAATACGTCATAAGTAATAAGGCTATAGAGCGTAATATTTGCACTTTAATTAGCTTTGGAAAATTAATACCAGTTTTATAACCCATACTCTCTAATGATATTACTGTTATAAAAATGATAATAAAATGAAAAGTATATCTAGCCCAAACTATCTGAGAAACAGAAAAAGTACCAGATAAGTATTTAGCGAACGCTTCCATAGTGGCAAAAGATAATAAAGTAAGAACATATATTAATATTCCTATTTTTTCATTTTTAATACGCACTTTAATATAATGACTTTAGCATTAAGAGTGCGCTTCCTGGTATTTTTTTATAATATCATAATAAATTAGCGTCAAAGATTCTAAATCTTTAACTGAAATTGCTTCATCAGTTTGGTGCATCGTTTTTCCAACCAAACCAAATTCTACAACATTACAAATATCCTTAATAAACCTTGCATCAGACGTGCCTCCACTAGTCGATAATTCTGCCTCTAATCCTGTAATTTTTTTTATAGAGTTAGCAACTATTTCTATAAAATTATCGGGCTTAGTTATAAAAGGGCTCCCACTTAGCTCCGTTTCTAATTCCCATGAAAAGCTTGCTTCATCATAAGCTATAGATTTAATTGTATTTTTTATTTTCTTTAATAAACTTTCTTCTGATTGAAGCACATTGAAACGAATGTTAAATTTTGCTTCAATTTTTGAAGGAATTACATTTGAAACCGTATTGCCAGTATCGATAGAAATAAACTCCATATTAGAAGGTTGGAAATGCTCACTTCCATCATCTAATGTTAAACCAGATAAAACTGAAACAAAATTGGACATTAAAGGTAGAGGATTTGATGCCTTGTGTGGATAGGCGACATGCCCTTCTTTTCCTCTTATAATTAAAGTGCCGTGCAAACTTCCTCTTCTACCAATTTTAATCATTTCTCCTAATGTATTAGGATTTGTAGGTTCTCCAACAATACAATGGTCAATTATTTCTCCCATTTCCTTAAGTTTGGGAAGCATAGTTTTTGTTCCGTGTTTTGCCGGGCCTTCTTCATCTCCTGTTAATAAAAAGCTAATACCAAAAGTATTATTATAATCATTAAGGTGTCTAGCAAAAGCTGCTATAAAAGCTGCAATAGAGCCTTTCATGTCAGCCGCTCCTCTGCCAATCAACATGCCTGCATGAACCTTAGCTTCATAAGGAGCAGATATCCAATTTGCTTTATTGCCAGCGGGTACTACATCTGTATGCCCTGCAAAACATAAAGTTTTTCCCCTACCCGTCTTGGCGTAAAGGTTATTTACAAGCGCTTCTTTCCCCATGCCGTCAATCTCTCCTGATGGCATTCTAAAACACTTAAAGCCTAATATATTTAAAACTTCTTCTACAAAAAATAACGCACCTTCATCTCTTGGAGTCTCAGAAGGAAACTTAATGAGCTCTTTCGCTAGGTATAGAGGATCAATAAGCTGATCTTTTTTTATATTAAAATTCAAAAATTTAAACTTTCAGTTTATTTGTGTAATATATAGTTCAAATAATTACTTATTGGAACATGTTAAATTATAAGGCTATAGTCAAATAAGAAATTGTTTAACTATTAGGAATATATATATGGCATATTGGTTATTTAAATCGGAACCAGGGACTTGGTCATGGGAAGATCAAATGAATAAAGGAATAGAGGGAGAAGGATGGGATGGAGTAAGAAATTATCAAGCCAATAATAATATGAAACAAATGAAAGTTGGGGATTTAGGTTTTTTTTATCATTCTGTTAAAGAAAAACAAATAGTTGGTATTGTAAAAGTAATTGGTGAACATAGGCCTGACCCCACTGATAAAAAAAATATATTTGGGATGGTAATAATAGAAGCAATTCAAGCAGTAAAAAAATGTGTAACTTTAGCTGAAGTTAAGTCTAATGAAAAATTAGCTGAATTCGCACTTATAAAGCAATCAAGGCTTTCTGTAGTTCCTGTCTCTAAAGAACATTGGAAAGAAATCTGTAAAATGGCTCAAACAAAAAGTAGTTTTTAAAAAATGCATAATATTTATGAAGAAACAGGTATTATGGAAAATACTAAACTATGTAAGATTAAAGATTTGCAGGAAAAAAGGGCTTTAGTAATAAGAGGTAAAAACAAATATCTTCCTGGTATTATTGTTTATAAAGGTAAAGAATCAATTCATATATGGGGTAATAATTGCCCCCATGCAAATTTATCTTTGGATTTAATAGAAGGAAAAGTACAATCTAAAAACAATGATTTGCTTTGTGCTAATCATGGCGCTAAATTTAATCCTGAAACAGGAGAGTGCTTTAAAGGCCCTTGTAAAAATTCTTTTTTAAAAGCCTTTCCTTTTAAAATAAAAAATAATTACTTAATAGCGGGAAATTAATCTGATCTTTAACTAATAATAATTCATAATTGTGGGGGCATAAATATGAGCAATAATTTAATTAAAATTAAAAACCAATGGAAAGAAAACGCTCTATTAAATGAAGAAAAATATATAAAGCTTTATAAAGAATCTATTAAAAACCCTGAAATTTTCTGGGCAGAGCAAGCAAAATGCATAGATTGGATTACACCTTTTAGTAAAGACTCAATTAAAAAAGTAAATTTTTCTAAAACAAATTTAGAAATAAAATGGTTTTATGATGGGAAACTAAATGTTTCATATAATTGTATAGATCGTCACCTAGAAAAAAAGGGGGATAAAACTGCAATAATATGGGAAGGTGATAATCCTCAAGAAAGCAAAAATATTTCATATAGAGAATTACATTCAGAAGTCTGCCTAATGGCGAATGTTTTAAAAAGCAAAGGTATAAAAAAAGGCGATAGAATAACAATTTATATGCCCATGATCCCTGAGGCTACATATGCCATGTTAGCTTGCGCAAGAATAGGGGCCATTCATTCCGTTGTCTTTGGTGGGTTTTCTCCAGATAGTATTGCAGATAGAATTATAGACTGTAAATCAGACTATGTTATTACCGCTGATGAAGGATATAGAGCAGGCAAAATTATACCTTTAAAAAATAATGTAGATATTGCCCTAAACAGATGTCCAAATGTTAAAAGTGTTTTAGTTATAAAAAGAACAGGGAATAAAATAAATATGTTTCCTAATAGAGATATTTGGTGGCACGAAGAAAAGCTCAAAGTTAGCAAAGATTGTGAACCAACAGTTATGAATGCTGAAGATCCACTTTTTATTTTATATACCTCTGGATCAACAGGAAAACCCAAGGGTGTTTTACATACATCTGGGGGGTATATTGTTTATGCTGCTATAACACATAAATATATATTTGATTATAAAGAAAATGAGGTCTATTGGTGTACTGCTGATGTGGGATGGGTCACAGGGCATTCTTATATCGTCTATGGCCCTTTAGCTAACGGAGCAAAAACGCTTATGTTTGAGGGGGTTCCAAATTACCCAAGTTCTTCAAGATTCTGGGAAGTAATTGATAAACATAATGTTAATATATTCTACACAGCTCCTACTGCTATTAGAGCTCTAATGAAAGAAGGGGATGGCCCAGTTAGATCAACAAAAAGAGATAGCCTTAGAGTTTTAGGAAGTGTAGGCGAGCCTATAAATCCAGAGGCGTGGGATTGGTATTATAAAGTTGTAGGCTCTGAAAAATGTCCGATTGTAGATACATGGTGGCAAACAGAAACTGGAGGTATATTGATAAGCCCACTTCCCGGAGCAACAGACCTAAAACCAGGTTCAGCGACTAAACCATTCTTTGGAATTTCTCCTGCCTTAGTCAATAATGATGGAAAAAAACTTGAGGGAGTAGCTGAAGGAAACCTAGTGTTAGAAACATCCTGGCCAGGCCAAATGAGAACAGTTTATGGCGATCATAAACGCTTTGCTGAAACTTATTTTTCTACTTTTAATAATGTATACTTTACTGGAGATGGGGCCAAAAGGGATGCCGACGGATATTGGTGGATAACAGGAAGAGTGGATGATGTAATCAATGTAAGTGGCCATAGAATGGGAACTGCAGAAGTAGAAAGCGCCTTAGTATCAAATGTAAATGTAGCAGAATCTGCTGTAGTTGGATATCCTCATGATATAAAAGGGCAAGGCATATATGCCTATGTCACTTTAACTGATAACACTTCTCCATCAGATGAGCTTAAAAAAGAATTAATAAATTGGGTAAGAAAAGAGATAGGTCCTATTGCAACTCCAGACCTTATTCAATGGGCTCCATCTCTGCCTAAAACACGTTCTGGAAAAATTATGCGGAGAATACTTAGAAAAATTGCAGCTAATGAACATGATAAACTTGGAGATATTTCTACCCTTGCAGACCCAAGTGTTGTGAAAGAACTAATTAATAATAGAATGAATAGATAATTTAAAAATCAGATACTCGCCCATTCTTTTCCCAATCTCCATATCTAGTGGGCTCAGGGCCTTTTTGTCCTCCTATTTCTTTTGATCTTTTAGGCTCTTTACCTTTTTTAACCTGCTTAGCATATACTTTTTTATGTTTTTTCATGCAATAACCTTAATATTAATATTAAAGTATAAATATACTAATATACTAACAAAAAAGAAAATAATTAATGTCAATTGATAATGTAAATTCTAGACTTCTAGCCCTTAAAGAAATAGAAAGTCTATTAAATGGAGATAGCCATAAACCCATTAATAACGGAGACACATTTTACAAATTTATACTTGGTATATCAATAAGAAGATTAGGTGAGATTCAATTTCATTTAAAAAAGTATATCAAGAAGCCACTTAAACAAAACCAAAATATAATTAAAGCAAATTTAATTATTGGTGCTAGTCAAATATTATATATGAGAGTTCCTAAATATGCTTCCGTAAATGCATGCGTTGAACTTTCAAAAAAACATTCTCCACATCATGTAAAATTTATTAATGCCATACTGAGGCAACTTGTAAGAGATGTTGAAAGTGAAAATATTCAAGATCTAGACCCATTAATTAATATCCCTAATGAAATACTAAATAGATGGAAAAAACATATTAATAATAATGATTTAAAAAAAATAGCTAAACAACATCTTATAATTCCACCTGCCTTAGATATAGCTTTATCAGCAAAAGAGAATGTTGGTATATGGTGTAAAAATTTAGAAGGAAAAATTTTTGGAAATAATAATATTAGACTTAAAAATAATTATGGGAAAATTGATGATTTATTTGGATATGATAAAGGCGCATGGTGGATACAAGATATAGCCGCTCAATTGCCTTCAAAAATTTTGCTTTCTTCAGTAAAAAAAAATGCCTACGTTATAGATATGTGTGCAGCGCCAGGTGGAAAAACAGCTCAATTATTAACGAATGAACTCCATGTTACCTCTATCGAATCTAATGCAAAACGTGCAAAACTATTAAAAAATAATCTTAAAAGGCTTAATCTAAAAACTAAGTTAATTATAGAAGATGCTACTAGATTTAAAACAGAAAAATTGGCAGATGCAGTATTAATAGATGCTCCTTGTTCTTCTACCGGAACAGTGAGAAAAAACCCTGATATTTTATGGAGGTTATCGACTAAGAAAAATAACTTTTTAAATACTTTACTCCCTCTACAAAATAGTCTTTTAAATGCGGCAACTATTATGGTTAAACCCAAAGGAATACTAATATATTCTGTTTGCTCTTTAGAAAAAGAAGAAGGTGAAAATCAAATTATTGATTTTATAAAAAAACATAGTAACTTTATAATAAAGCCTATACATAAAAATGAAATAGATATAACACACGAAGCAATTACCAAAGAAGGATTTATAAGAACTTTTCCATATTTTAGTAAAGAGTTAGGAGGCATGGATGGTTTTTTTATAGCAAGATTAGAAAAAACACATTAAACCTATAGATAATTATAACTTAATTAAGTCTTGGGATTGATTTTATATTGAAAAAAAATAATGTACTTATATCACCCTCCATTTTAGCAGCTGATTTTTCTAAGCTAGGGCAAGAAATTATAGATATAGATAAGGCAGGTGCAGATTGGATACATTTAGATATAATGGATGGACACTTTGTCCCTAATCTTACCATTGGTCCTGATGTAGTCTCAAGCTTGCGAAAGTATACAGACAAATTATTTGATGTTCATCTTATGACTATGCCTGCAAATAATTGGCTAGAGCCCTTTGCTAAAGCAGGTGCAGATATAATAACTATACACTTAGAAGCAGAGAAGGATATTAAGGAATCTCTAAAAATTATTAAGGATCTAGGTTTAAAAGCAGGTATATCTATTAAACCTTCTACATCGGAAAATATTTTAGAAAAGTATATAGAATTATGTGATTTAGTTTTAGTTATGACAGTAAACCCAGGATTTGGTGGACAGAAATTTATAAATACTCAATTAAAGAAAATACAAAATATAAAAAAAATGCAAAAAAATATGGGTATTACAATTGATATTGAAGTTGATGGAGGAATTAATAAAGAAACCTCTAAATTATGTATAGCGGCAGGAGCAAATGTTTTAGTAGCAGGTAATGCAATTTTTTCTGAAAATGTTGAAAATTACTCTAGCCTTATTAACCTCCTTAGAAATAGCAACTAAGGAATTATAAATTGTCAGATAAACTTCCAAGCCTGAAATTATCTGATCATTTTTATAAAAGTAGACTATATAATTTTTGGCTTAACTATAATCCACCAGAAAGTATATTTCATAAAACTATAGACCCATGGGAAGGAGAGAGAAACCTTGCTGATGCAATTTTTCAAGGCCGGTATAATTTTGCTGGTGAAGAAATACATGCTCCTAATAAACCCTTGTGGGAGCCCAATGGAGTTGGACCATGGTGGATAGCAGAAATGCATGGATTTTCTTGGCTTAGACATTTTAAAGCTAAAGATGGTCGAACATCTAGACAATATGCAAGAGCTCTAATTGATGATTGGATGAAAAGTGGAAACAATAAATACAACCCTATAAGTTGGAAAATAGATATATTAGGAAGAAGAATAAGTGCCTGGATTTGTTATTCAGAAATGATAAAAGAAGATGCTGACAGAATATTTTTAGAAAAATTTTATAGATTAATAACAGCACAATCTAAACACCTTAGCAGAATAATAAAAAAGCATCATCAAGAGCCAGAAGTTTTTACGGCCCTTAGAGGTCTCTTTATTTCAGGAATATGCTTAAGTGGAGGAAACAAAAGATATAATCAAGCTAAAAATATTTTAATGTCTGCATTAAATAATCAAATATTAAATGATGGATGCCATATAAGTAAAAAACCCTCCATTACTCTAGATATTTTAACTGACTTAATATGGATAAGAAACACTTTGATAAAAAATGACCTTCTTATAGAATTAATAGACACCAAAATTACAAGAATTAGTCATGCTATTAGATCATTACGATTAGGTGATGGAACTCTTGCTAGAACAAATGGAGGAAGATCCTATTCTCGTGATGCTATAGACAAAGTGCTAGAAAAAACAGGCATAAAATTAAGATCGCGTATATCCTCTAGCCTAACAGCTACTGGTTATGAAAGACTTGCATCTGGTAGATCTATAATAATCATGGATTGCTCTCATAAAAGTAAAAATAACTATAATGGCTCACTTAGTTTTGAAATGAGTGTTGGCAGAGATAGACTTATAGTAAATTGTGGGCCTACTCCAAACAATGATATTACTTGGCAGAAAGCTCTAGCAAGTTCAGCAGCTCATTCATGTCTTGTAATAGATGATACGAATTCTTCTTCTATAAAAAATAATGGAGACACAAAAATAAATGTATCTAGAGAAGTCACTTCAGGTTTTGAGATTATTTCTGCAAGCCACAATGGTTATGAAAACCTTTATTCTGCTATACACAAAAGAATTTTAAAACTAGATTCTAGAGGAACTCTTCTAAATGGCATAGACAATATAATTTCTGGGCCTGGAATAAAATTTAAAATACATTTTCATTTGCATCATAAAATTAACGTAAGGCTTACAAGAAATAAGGAAAGAATTTTACTACTACTCCCTAGTGGAGGATGGGAATTTTTTATATTAAAAAATAATACTTCTCTAAGCTTGAGCATAGATAAGTCAATTTATATAGAAGATAATGGTATAATAAAAAATACAAACCAATTTGTTATTAATGGAGAAACAATCAATTCAGGAACACAGATAGAATGGTGTTTAACAAAAACAGTTTTATGAACGAATAATACACCCTGCAACTGAAAGGCCTACACCAAAACCCATTAACATAACATTCATTTTTGGTTTAAATTGTCCACTATCTTTTACTTGTTTTATTGCGATAGGTATAGTAGCGGAAACCGTATTACCCATATCCTTTATATTTTGAAACCACTTTTCATCAGGTATATTTAATTTAGATTTTAACTGTCTTAAAATAACTGCACTTGCTTGATGAAAAATAAACAGATCTATATCTTCTTGTTTTAAATTTGCTTTAATAAGAAGCTCATTAAAGGCTTTAGGAACTTCACGTAATGAGAATTTAAAAACCTTTTTTCCATCCATAAATAATTGTTCCTTTCCATTATTTTCCTTTAATGCAAGTAGATCTCCTCCACTACCATCCGTAAAAAATGAAAAAGGCCCAATACTTCCATCTCCACTACTTTCTAGTATCGCTGCAGCTGCTCCATCCGAAAAAATAGGTCTATTAGTTCTATCATTTTTAGGAATATAGTTGGTATAAGTATCAGCACAAATTATTAAAACTTTTTTTAATCCTTGCTGGTAAATCATTGCGCTTGCAACGGAAAGACCATAAACAAAACCTGAGCAACCCTGAATTAAATCAAAAGCCATCATATTTTTTGGAAGGTTTAGTATATCCTGAATTAAACATGCGGATGTTGGTAATCTCGAGAAAGGAGATTGACTTACATGAATTATCCCATCAATATCATCAGGATTAACTCTTTCAAATAATTTTTTTGAAGCTTCTATTACTAAACTTTTTTCAGTTTCATTAACTCCTAAAGTATGTCTAGAATGAATGCCCGTTTTATCTTTTAATTTTTCTATCATCCAATCAGGATTAATTTTAACTAAATCTTCTAAAGATTCTTTGTTTTTACCTAAAACATATTCTATATCAGTAATTTGCAAAACTATAATACCCTTATAGTGTTAATGTTACTTTTCAGTGCTATAATAAATATATTAACAACAATATATAAACAAAGTATGGAATTTATCAATTTTAACTATAAAATAAATAATATAATTTATAAAAGAAATCATAATGTCATCTATATCTAATAAAAGTTTATATGAAATGAAAAATATTATTGCTGAAATTGCAGATAAAGCAGCAAAAGTCATAATGCAAAATATTAATTCTCCAATAGAAATAAAAGCTGATAATACTCCTGTTACCAAAGCAGATAAAGAATCAGACAAAATAATAAATAAAGAATTATTAAATGCTTTTCCTAATATTCCAATATTAAGTGAAGAAAGAATACCTCCTCAAAATAAATTTGGAAATAATTTACACTGGATTATTGACCCCTTAGATGGAACAAAGTCATTTATAGAAGGCGATAAGGATTTTTGCGTTTGCATTGCTTTAGCCTTAAATACAAGGCCAATATTAGGATGTATTGCCCATCCTCCTTCTGGAACTACATGGGCAGGAGGTAGTAATATTAGTTCTTATAAAAAACAAAATAACATGAATTTTACAAAAATAAGTTGTAGAGATATTCCATTAGAAGGACCCACAATATCTATAAGCAAACATCATATAGGTCCTAAACTAGAAAAATGGCTTTCAGCAATAGATTTTTTTAAAAAAGAGAAGGTTGGTAGTGCTATTAAATTTACTTTGATAGCAGAAGGAAAAGCAGATATCTTTCCTAGAACAAGCCCCACCTATGAATGGGATAGTGCTGCTGGAGAGGCTATCATACAGGGTTCTGGAGGGTTTGTTACCCAAATGAATAATAAAAACATGCTTTATGGCAGGGAAGATAAAAAAAACCCAAACTTTATAGCTTTTGGAAGATCAAATTGGATAAATTTTTTAAAGGAAAATAGCAGTGACTGAACTAATTTATTTTATTTGGCCAATTAGTTTCTTAATGAGTTTTTTCATCAGCCTTATAACAATAAAATTATCAATAAACATTCTAAGTAAAACAAAAACGATAGATATTCCTAACAAAAGATCTAGCCATAATATTCCGACTCCTAAAGGAGCTGGGTTAGGAATAATAGCTACATTTTTCATAGTATATTATACTTTTTTTCCTATAACAGATTTTTTATTTATGGGTTCAATACTAATTCTTACTGTCTTATCTTTTATTAATGATAATAAGCAAATATCAATAGTACTTAGGCTAATAACCCAAATGACACTCACTATTATTATCTTAAATTTTTGGCCCCCCTTAAAAAATATCATTCTTTTAAATAGTCTTATTCCACTTTGGTTAGAAAATATTATTATCTTTTTATTAATTATATGGATAATTAATTTATTTAACTTTATGGATGGGATAGATGGCATATCTGGCATTCAATGCATAATTATAGGGGTTGGTGTCGGGGCCTCTTTATACCTTTCTCAAGAAGAATATAAATTGGAACACATAGTTGCAGGTTTTATAACTGGTGCTAGCTTAGCTTTTTTATTATGGAACTGGCACCCAGCAAAGGTTTTTCTAGGGGATGCGGGCTCTATACCATTAGGCTTTATTAATGCTATTTTACTATTATTATTATGCAAAAATGGATTATGGTATGTAGCTATAATAATAAATAATTATTATTTTTTGATGCTTCTATAACTTTATTAAAAAGAATAAAAATGAAGAAAAAGCCTTGGGTAGCGCACAAAGATCATTTTTATCAAAAAGCAATTCAAAATGGTTATAGCCATTCTAAGGTATGTAAAATTATAGCCCTACACGGAATGCTACTTATCTGCTTATCTGCTTTTGCTACAATACAATCAAACTTAATTATTATTTCATTTTCAGTTGTTATAAGTAGCATATCTACTATATACCTTTTATATTATCTCAATAAAAAACCAAAAAATATTATGGAAATTATATAATGTCTCCTATTTTTAGATTTGTTTTAATATGTAATATAGATGGCATATTAAGCATAATAGCTTTTTATGGTGCATATTGGTTAAGATTAGAAAGCTTTCCTGGCGATCTAATAATAAATACTTTAGTTGTTTTCTTTGCTGCTATATTTTCATATGTTCTTTTAGGTGTCTATAAAAGAATTTGGCGTTATTCCTCAACTGATGATTTAATTATAATTACTAAAGCTAGCCTTATGACAGTGATATTAGCTTCTTTTAGCATATTTCTTATGACAAGATTAGAAGATATGCCGAGATCTACTATGATAATTTATTTTATATTACTTACTATTTTTAGCGGTGGCCTCAGAATTAGCTATAGATTAATAAGAGACAAAACACTAGCTCCAATTCATAATATACACGAAAGAATAAAGGTTATCTTGATAGGTGCAGCTGATGAAGCTGAATCACTCATTAGAACTTCTCATAAACCAGACGGCCCTTATCATATAATTGGTATATTTGATAATGACAAAAGCAAGTGGGGAAGAAAGATTAGAGACGTAGATGTAATAGGTCCAATAGATAATATTTTTAAATCTAACCTTCTATTAAAATCACAAAAAGTTACAAAAATTATTATTACTGATCCAAAAATCTCAAGAATTGATCTTGACTTTCTTCTAAAATATACAGACAACCTTGGCATATCTCTTGCTCGTCTGCCAAAAATTTCAGAATTAAATGATGCTATTGAAAATAATAATAACAAAGAACGACCAATAGATATTGAAGATTTATTAGGTCGAGCAGAAACAAGGTTTGATAAAACCAATCTAACTAATCTTATTGAAAACAAAACTATTTTAATCACAGGTGCGGGTGGCACCATAGGTAGTGAATTGGCAAGCCAAATAGCTGATATGCAACCAAAAAAAATAATTCTATCAGACTATTCAGAGTATGCTTTATGGAATATTACAGATAAAATTGTGGCGAAGATTAACGAAAAAAAAATATTATCTATATTGCTAGATACAAGAGATAGAAATGCTGTAGAAAAAACTTTTAATAACAATAAACCAGATATAGTATTACATGCTGCTGCATTAAAACATGTTCCTATATGTGAGCAACATCCATCTGATGCTATTAAGACTAATATATTAGGTACTAAAATTATTGCTGAAAATGCAATAAGATTTAAATCTAAAATAATGGTATTAGTCTCTACTGACAAAGCAGTAGACCCTACTAATTTTATGGGCGCCTCTAAAAGAGCGGCAGAAATATATATACAAAACTTAGATAGAGAGAAACATAGTACTAACTTTATAACTGTAAGATTTGGAAATGTATTGGGTTCTACAGGATCTGTCATTCCTTTATTTCAAAATCAAATTTTGCGGGGTGGACCTATAAAAGTTACGCATAAAGATGCTACTAGATTTTTTATGAGTGTAAAAGAAGCAGTAGAACTAGTCTTAATATCATTAACAAGTTCTCTAAATACAAGAGAAAGAGGAGGAATAAATGTATTAGAAATGGGTGAACCAATGAAAATTGATAACTTAGCTAAGCAACTTGCTAGACTGTCCGGACTCACTCCAGGCAAAGATATCCAAATAATATATACTGGCTTAAGAGTCGGAGAAAAGTTGCATGAAAAATTGTTTCACAAAGACGAAATAAAAATTACTACTGACCACCCAGATATTTTAATTGCTAAATCTAGAAAATTAAGCTTTTTAAAAATAAATGCTATGATAAATAAAATGGATGAATTTTTAATAAAGAATGAAGAAAGGGAGGCAATAAAACAACTTAAAAAATTAGTGCCAGAATTTTCTATTGATCCAAAAAATAAAAATTATTAAGGAACCTATATGTCATCTGATTTAATTACCATTAAACGTGCATTAATATCTTTATCAGATAAATCAAATATTACTCTTATAGTAGATATAATTATCAAATATAATATTGAGGTATTATCTACAGGTGGAACAGCAAAATTACTTAGAAAACATAATATTAATGTAAAAGATGTTTCAGATTATACTAATTTTCCTGAAATGTTGAATGGAAGAGTTAAAACTTTACATCCTAAAATACATGGTGGCCTTTTAGGAAGATATAATTTAACATCTCATAAAAATGAGATGAAACAGCATAATATTGAACCCATAAATCTAGTAATTGTTAATTTATATCCCTTCTCAGAAACTGTTAAAAATAACCTAAGTTTTGATGAGTGTATTGAAAATATTGATATTGGAGGCCCATCTATGATTAGATCCTCTGCAAAAAACCATGAAAATGTTTGCGTTATTACAAGCCCTAATGACTATAATGAACTACTAAAAATATTAGATAAAAATAATGGCGCTACAAAATTTAAAGATAGAAAATTATTCGCGGCCAAAGCTTATGCTAAAACAGCTTACTACGATAGTTTAATCTCTCAGTGGTTTAATGAACAAGTAAATATAAAATGGCCCGAGACAATAACCATTGCTGGAACATTAGCAAATAAATTAAGATATGGTGAAAATCCGCATCAAGAATCTGCTGTTTATAAAAACCCTAATCATAATTTAAATGGCATTGTAAACTCTGAATTACTGCAAGGTAAACCATTATCATATAATAATATTAATGATTCTGATGCTGCATTTGAACTAATTAAAGAATTTAAAAGCCCAACAATAGCTATTATAAAACATGCTAATCCTTGCGGTATTGCCTCTAATGAATTGATTTTGGCTGCTTGGGAAGATGCACTAAGAACTGACCCACAAAGTGCTTTTGGTGGGATAGTGGCATGTAATAGAGAAGTTACTAAAGAGTTAGCCGAGAAAATGCATGAAATATTTTTGGAGGTAATTTTAGCTCCAGGATTTACAAAAGAGGCTTTAAAAATATTTGCCTCTAAAAGAAATCTTAGGGTTTTAAAAACTAGTAAAGTAGATAACCAAACTATTGTTGAGCATAAAATTATGAAAGATTTATCTGATGGATTTTTAATACAAGATAGAGATACAGAAGTGTTAAACATAAATAACTTAAATACTGTTACAATTAAAAAGCCTAACGAGGCAGAAATAAAAGACTTAATATTTGCATTTAAAGTGGCCAAACATGTTAAATCTAATGCCATAATTTATGCAAAAAATAATGCTACAGTAGGTATAGGTGCGGGACAGATGAGCAGGATAGATTCTTCACAAATTGCTTCTATTAAGTCTGAAAAAGCCTCTAAATTAGCTGGCTTAAAAAGTAATATGGCAGAAGGTTCTGTCTTAGCATCCGACGCTTTCTTTCCTTTTGCTGATGGTCTCATAGCAGCTGCAGAGGCTGGAGTAACTTCTATAATTCAGCCTGGAGGGTCCATAAACGATAATGAAGTAATAGAAGCTGCCAATAAACTTGGGCTCTCTATGGTTTTTACCGGCATTAGGCATTTTAGACATTAATTTAATTTAGGTTCTATAACTCTTTGTAATAAAATTAACCCAATAAATAAAAAAACAATTATGGATGCCATTCCAGCTCTTTGACTATTAAAAACAGAAACTGTGATTGCTAAAACTGCAGGCCCTATAAAAGCAGTGACTTTTCCTGAAACAGCATAAGTACCAAAAGTCTCAGCATTATTTCCGTTAATTATATATCTAGACATAAAAGAGCGGCTAGAAGATTGGACCGAACCAATAAAAAAACCCAAGGCTGATCCAAATAATAAGAACAATTCCTTGTTTTCTATAATTAACGTTATGCTTCCAAAGATAATTAAAAATATTAATGATATTTTTATAATAAATTTTGGCCCTATCCTATCATCTAAATATGAAAAAAATAAAGAACCTAGACCTGCTGTAATATTTATTAAAATCCCAAATATTATTATTTCAGAAAAGCTCATTTTAAATGTGCCTGCAGCATACAATCCACCAAAAGCAAAAAGTGTATTTAAGCCATCAGTATAAATCATTCTGGACAATAAGAAACGACCCTGATTACTTTTTTTAAATAATTTTTTTATATTAAAAAATACTTCTTTAAATAAGTTTTCTTTTTTATCCAAAATTATATTTTTATTTTTTTTAATCTTAAGTAAGAAAGGTAAAGAGA
>JAQWRB010000166.1 GCA_029243935.1 Alphaproteobacteria bacterium | reverse complement strand
TTGAACAAAATAAAGGTTTAAGAATAGATCATTTTTTACTTTCTCCAATTGCTCTAGACAAATTAAATTCTGTAGAAATAAATAAATATCATAGATCATTAGAAAAACCTTCTGATCATGCCCCAATAATTATAAATATTACAGATTAGCTTTTAATAAGCATGTAAATATATGATATTAGTTAACCAAAATAATACGCTCATATATAAAGAAAAAATATATAGGTGTTCACTTGGAATAAATGGGCTTAATGAATCAAAAATAGAAGGTGATAAATCTACTCCTATTGGTATTTTTTCTTTAGGTAATCTATATGTTAGAACTGACAGGATAAAAGACCTAAAAACGCATTTTAAATATTTATCTATATCAAAAAAAATGGCCTGGTCAGACGAACCTAATAATAAAGATTATAATAAATTAATAAATATAAATTATGACCATAAAGAATCATTTTATAGAACTGATGATATATATAATTTAATTTTAGTAATTAATTATAATATAGAACCAATAACTCCTCATAAAGGAAGCGCCATTTTCATACATATAGCAAAAAATAATTATTGTTCTACTCAAGGCTGCATAGGATTAAGCCAAGTTGATTTTATCGAAATACTGCTTACTTTAAAACCATCAGATAAAATTAAAATATTTAAAGATAAGAATTTTATACAGAATACATAAATAATTAAGAAAAAATTATTCATAAATATAAAATGAACATATATTGAATTATTAATTAACAATCATTTTAATTAGTGTACCTTGTTCCAATATTTCATTACTATTATCAAGGTTTATGCCATTTATGATACAAAAATATTCCAATTTTTTATCTTCAATACCCATCTGAGTTGATAAAATAGTAGGAGTATCATTTAACTTAGTTTCAATAATTTTTATATATTTTGGTTTTCCTATAACTCTTTCTTCTTCTGTTAAATTATGCAAACTTAATACTACTAAATTTCCGTTTTTAAAATTCATGCCCTTATTTAAAGGGTTTATTAATATAGAAAACCTCCATACTCTACCATTATCCCAATTAATTAAGTAAGTTCTTCTATTATATTCTCTACCTTCATATTTTACATTAGACTTTTCATCAAAATATATTGCTAATTTGTCATTCATATTTATTTCTTTAAATATCTTTATATCAGACCTATTATAAATTGATTCTGCTAATTCTATAAGAGACATACCAGGTTGACTATCTAGCCCATCAAAAATTATTATTTCTTCTTTAGTCTTAGTAAATAGAATTATAGAATTATCGTTATTAGAAACTTTGTATTTTTTTGGTATATTAAAAGAGAAGTCTAACTCAAGGTGAAAAAATTGATTATTTTTTATTATCCCCTGTGAAGAATTGTCGCCATAAACCATATTATTAATTATACTTAAATATTTTTTTCTATAATTCTTATAACTAACATTAGATGGAATATTTTCTTTTGAAATTTTCATTCTATCTATAGTTTTAGGATGAGTAGAAAAAATAGAATTTATAATATTTTGTTCATTATCAGCTGATACTTTTGTTAACTTATCCAGTCTACTGAGAAATCTATAAGATCCTTCAGGATCATATTTAGCTTTAAATATGTATTGAATACCTAATTCATCTGCTTCCAATTCTTCAGATCTAC
>JAQWRB010000161.1 GCA_029243935.1 Alphaproteobacteria bacterium | reverse complement strand
CCTTTAGTATTAACTACAGGTAGATTGCTAGAACATTGGCATACAGGTGCAATGACAAGGACTTCTGAAATTTTAGATGGCATAGAGCCAAATGCTATACTTTGTATGAATACAATAGATATGAAAAAAATGAATATTGACCCAGGCCAAAATGTAAAAGTAACTACTAGAAGAGGCAATATAACTGTCGCAGTTAGACAAGATTGGCAGCTACCAGAGGGTATGATATTTATGCCTTTTTGTTTTAATGAGGCTGCTGCAAATATTTTAACAAATCCACAATTAGACCCTATTGGTAAAATACCTGAATTTAAATTTTGTGCAGCAAAAGTAGATAGACTCGATATTATTGCCCAATAATTTTATATACCAGTTGCTTTTATGTTAAGCTAAGTATAATTTCATACATGACTTTAGATATTAAATATAGATATGGGAGAAGAGAATGTCTAATATGTTTTCATTTTTAATGAAAGATAAAATTATTGCGCCGGCTAGTTTTAATAGATGGAGAGTTCCTCCAGCTTCTATTGCAATTCATATGTGTATAGGTTCTGTTTACGCATGGAGTATATTTAATCCAGCTTTAATAAAAGAATTAGGAGTAGTTTCAAGCTCAGCGGATGATTGGACGTTAAGTAGTGTAATATGGATTTTCTCTGTTGCGATAGTGTTTTTAGGCTTAGCAGCTGCTATTGCTGGTAAATGGTTAGAGGATGTAGGTCCTCGCTGTGTAGGTGTTACAGCTGCATGTTTATGGGGTGGAGGATTTATAGTTGGGGGTTTAGGTATCATGACTCATCAACTTTGGATGATTTATCTTGGTTATGGAGTTTTAGGAGGCTGTGGTCTTGGTTTAGGTTATGTTTCTCCTGTTTCAACACTTATTAGATGGTTTCCTGATAGAAGAGGTATGGCTACTGGAATGGCTATTATGGGTTTTGGTGGAGGAGCTATGATTGGAGCTCCTTTAAAAAGATTTTTATTGGAACATTATGCAAAGGCACCAGAATATTTAGGTGTAGAAGGTGCAGTTTCTTTAATTACTGAAGGTGGACGAAGGTTTGCCGAAGTAGCTGGAGGAAAAGTAGAAGTAGTTGTAGCGTCTGCCTCAGAAGCAGCAAAATTAGCTATTCCAGGTGATCCTGGGGTTTATATAGTTGGTACTGGTAATACTGGAGCAGCAGGAGCATTTTTAACCTTAGGTATTGTCTATTTTATTGTTATGATGATAGCAGCATTTCAGTATAGGGTGCCTGCTAAAGATTGGAAGCCAGAAGGGTATACTCCTCCATCAAAAGATGAATCTTCAACGAAGATGAAAACTCTTAATAATGTGCATATCAACCAAGCTATTAAAACACCTCAATTTTATCAACTTTGGATAGTTCTATGTTTTAATGTTTCTGCCGGTATAGGTGTTATTGGTGTAGCAAAGACAATGATGTCAGAAATATTTGGTTCGGCCCCCGCTGGTAGTGAAATGGCAACTATGGTTACAGCTGGTTTTGCAGGTACCTATGTTTTAATGATTAGTGTTTTTAATATGTGTGGAAGATTTATTTGGGCTTCTTTATCAGACTATATAGGTAGAAAAAATACTTACCATTGTTTCTTTGTTATAGGGACCTTATTATATTTATCTATTCCGTTTGCGGCAAATGCTGTAAGTGTAGATCCAAAAATTATGTATTTGATAATGTTCTATGCAGCAACAATGATAATCTTCACTATGTATGGAGGAGGATTTGCAACAATTCCTGCATATTTAGCTGATATGTTTGGAACAATGCATGTAGGTGGTATACATGGTAGATTACTTACTGCTTGGAGTGCAGCTGGAGTAATAGGGCCTTTAGCTATTGCACAGCTAAGACAATTATCCGTAAATGATGCACTTAATGCTTTAAAAGTAAAAATAGATCCAACATTGTTTTTGGAAAAATTTGGAGCGCCTATAGAAAAGATAGATGAGCTAGTAAAAGCAAAAACCGTAACAATTTCTAGCTTAATGGAAATTGCACCTGTGGGAACAGTAGATCCAACTCCTAGCTTATATAATACTACAATGTATGCTATGGCTTTCTTATTAGTAATAGCTTTCTTTTCTAATTTGCTAATTAAACCAGTTAATAAAAAGCATTATGTAGAAAATACTCATCCTGGATTTAATGATAAATAAAATTTAGAGGAGATTAGAAGCCCGTAAATTTTATGGGCTTCTTAATATAATGATTAAAAATTTATCTGTTAAACCAGACATTTATGACCAAAATTTAATTAAAGAAGTTGAAGGTTTAGATGAATCTGGAAATTATTTTAAACAAAATGTGGTTATGGAAAGACCTTTAACTATATTCCTTAATAAACAGGAAGTAGTGACTAGTATGACTGTTGGAGACCATCCAGAATGGATGGCAGTAGGTTTTTTGGTTAACCAAGGCATGTTATCTGCTATGGATAATATAACTTCAGTAGATTTAGATTGGGATATAGAAGTTATTGTTGTTAGAACGGAAAATAAAACAAATTATGAGGAAAAATTAAAGAAGAAAATTAGAACATCAGGGTGTGCTGTTGGAACAATGTTTGCTGATGTTATGGATATTTTTGATAAAATTGTTTTAAATAATAAAGTTAAGTTTCATACTAAATGGTTAATAGGTTTATTAAAAAAGGTTAATACACAACCTTCTCTGTATATAAAAGCAGGAGCAATTCATGCTTGTGTTTTATGCCAAAAAGACCAACCTTTAATTTATGTGGAAGATGTTGGTAGGCATAATGCTATAGATAAAATTGCTGGGTGGTTATGGTATAATAAAAGAAATATGGATGACCTAATTCTATATACTACTGGACGCTTAACTAGCGAAATGATAATAAAGACAGTTCAAATGAATATACCAGTTTTAATTTCACGATCTGGTTTTACAGCAGCTGGAGTAGAGCTGGCAAAAAAAAGTAATTTAACTTTAATAGGAAGAGCTAAAGGTAAAAGGTTTGTTGCTTTAGCTGGTTTAGAGAGGATAATTTATGATTAATAAATTTTTAAGAACTTTAAAATGTATCCAGGTGTAATTTTAGCAGGTGGTAGTGCTAGAAGACTAGGGGGAAATGGAAAAGCATTTGTAGAAATTACTGGCATTCCTTTGGTACAATTAGCTATAAAAAACTTTCAAAAACAAGTTACTAATGTGGCTATAAATAGTAGAGATTCTAAACTTTTTTCAAATTTTAATATTCCTATAATAGAAGATATAATGGTTGAAGATGGTGGAGCAGGGCCTTTGGCTGGAATATCATCTGCTATTAAATGGGCCAAAACTCTTAAAGACCCTAAAACGCATGTAGCTATTGTTCCTGTGGATACACCTTTTTTACCACATGACCTTATTCAAAGAATGTCGTTAGATTTAAGTATACATAATACGGATATTATTATGGCCTCTTCTAATAAAAATATATATCCAGTAATTGGATTATGGTCTTTAGCTTTGGATGATGATCTTGATAAGTGTTTACATAAAGGTATTCGGAAAATAGATGCATTTTCTAGTTTATTTAATGTTTCTATTGTCGATTGGAGCTTTAAAGATGTTGATCCTTTTTTCAATATTAATAGACCTGAGGATATCGTTTTAGCTGAAAAATATATTAATAGTTGACGGTAATGTTTTCTTTGTTAATTTCTATTAAGTTATATTATGCGGCCATGGCGGAACTGGTAGACGCGCAACGTTGAGGTCGTTGTAGGAGAAATCCTGTGGAGGTTCAAGTCCTCTTGGCCGCACCATTACTATATTTTTTTCTAATTCCATAAATTATAACAAGCATATATTTCATTATCATCATTTAGGATACATATATATTTTATATGTTTATACTCTATTAGAAATTTATTTTTTTCTATTTGAAGTACTACTTTCCCTTTATTTATTATTTCTTTAGTATTTTTATGTATAAATCGAAAATTATTTTGCTTACTATGATTCATATTAATTCCTATTAGATTGGAATTATAGTATATATAAGAACAAAAGAAGAACAAATAAATAAAGGTATTATATGACTGAGTGGATAAATTCAAAAGAATTATTATTAAATGAGATATCATTAATTAATAAAACTGTTCTTGATGTAGGTTGTGGTGATGGCTGGTTTTGCTATTGGTGTCTAAATTATGGATGTAGAGTAGATGGTATAGATCCATCAGAGGACCAAATTAATATTGCTCGAAATAAAGATGTAAGTAAGATAAATTTTTATGCCAAAGGAGGAGAGGATGTAAATAATTTAAATAGAAAGTATGATTTTATATTTTTTTTTAATAGCCTACATCATATTCCAGAAAATTTAATGGAAAAATCTTTAATGGAATGCAGAAAGTCTTTAACTGAAGGTGGTTTGATTATTATAATTGAACCTATAGCTAGAGGGACTTTTCATGATTTTGTAAAAAACATTGATGATGAAACAAAAGTGAGAAATAGTGCTTATAAAGTAATACAAAATTGTGAAATGTTTGAATTGTACCAAAAAAGAGAAATATTCTATGATGAAGTAAAAAGTTTTACAGATAAAGATGAATGTATTACTTTTTTAGCACGTATTGACAAAAATAGAGTTGATTATGTTAACTCTAATAAATTGTTTTTATATAAAGAGTTCGAAAAATTATCTACCTTTAATAAAAATAGGTATGAATTTATTCAACCAATGAGATTAAATATTTTAAGTATGTATAATTAGGAGAGTATAATGACTGCATTTTTTGAATTAAGAACTTATAAAATTTTTCCAGGAAAAATGGATGAATGGATTAGTTATATGGAAAAAACAATTATTCCTTTTCAGGTATCTAAAGGGATGGTAATTCATGGAAGCTTTACTGATGATGGTGATAAAGAAACATATATTTGGATAAGACGTTTTGAAAATAAAGTTCATAAAGAAAAATTATATAATGAGGTTTATAAAAGTGATATATGGATTAATGAAATAGGCCCAAAAGTTGCAAGTTTAATTGATAGAGATGCAATAATAGTAAAAAATTTAAAATCTACTGAATTATCTATTATGAAATAGTCTTTAATAAGTTAATCTTCATTTTTATTTTTTTTAATTCTTTTTATGAATTCTTTAGCTTTATTAGATGCTAATGATATTTCTTCGTCAGACAGAGTATTAGCTAATTTAATTAATATAGATGCCGTAAGGTTATTATTTGTTGAATTTACTATATAAGCCCATTTATATGCCTGTATGTAATTTTTGATAGGTCCCTCACTATTTGCATACATATCTATAAGCAGCATTTGAGCATCTTCGGCAAGTTCCTTATTAGTGTTGGGTAAATTTTCAGCAGCAAATAGGATCATATCATGAGCAACCTGAATATTTTTTTCTATTCCATAACCATTTAAATAAATAGTACCTAAAAGATATATTGCAACTGGATTACCTGTTGGTGCTATATTATTTAAAGCTGTATATGCTTCGCCATAATTCTTATCATTGTATTGTTTTATAGCTTGATCTAGCAAATAACCTGCCATATCTGCGCTATAACAAATATTAGTATAGAAAATAAAAGTGCATATATATAAAATTTTAAATATTCTATTCATTGGTCTCACATCCCGAATTATCTATACCATATTTCATTTGGCTATTACATAAAATAACAAATTTTAGACTTGTTTTTCTTATTGAAGCTTTTCTAAAGTCTGCATTAATTGCAGTTGCTCCATTCATTTTTGCATTTCTTATTATAGACCATCTAAGAGAAACATTATTCAAATTTGCATTTTCTAAATTCACTCTTCTTAAATTTGCTTCTTCTATAGAACATCCTTTAAGGTTTGCTCCTTTTAAATTTGCTCTCCATAAATTTACTTTATTTAAATTAGATCCTTTTAAGTTTGCCCCGCTTAAATCTTTTTTTCTTAAATCTGCTCCAGATAAATCACAATTTATACAA
>JAQWRB010000160.1 GCA_029243935.1 Alphaproteobacteria bacterium | reverse complement strand
ATTTTTATAGTTTTAATGTTAGTGTCTCTTTTGGCTGTTCTTATGACTGGATTTCCAGTGGCCTTTACTTTATCTGGAGTTGCCCTATTTTTTGGAATTTTTGGTTCGTTTTTTGATTTATTTGATATGGCCTTTATTCAGGCCTTACCAAACAGAATATACGGTATAATGACAAATGATTTACTAATAGCAGTACCATTATTTGTTTTTATGGGAGTAATGTTAGAACGATCTAAAATAGCAGAAGAGTTACTAGATACGATGGCTCATTTGTTAGGAAGTCTAAAAGGAGGACTTGGCATATCAGTCACATTAGTAGGGGCGTTATTGGCAGCTTCTACTGGTATTGTGGGAGCTACAGTGGTAACTATGGGGTTATTATCATTACCAACTATGCTAAAAAGAGGCTATTCGCCTACTATTTCGACCGGTACTATTTGTGCTGCTGGAACTCTTGGCCAAATTATTCCTCCATCTATTGTTTTAATATTATTGGGTGATCAAATCTCAGCGGCATATCAGCAAGCGCAATTAGCAAAGGGTAATTTTGCCCCTGACTCTATATCGGTAACAGATTTATTTATGGGGGCATTAATACCAGGATTATGTTTAGTTGCTTTATATATAATTTGGCAAATAATTTATGCAAATATTTATCCAGATAAAATGCCTATAATTCCTAAGAGTGAAAGAGATGCATTAGAGTTTAAAGAGTTATACAAGCGTGTTTTTAAAGTTTTAATTCCACCACTTGTACTTATAATTGCAGTTTTAGGGTCAATTCTGATGGGACTTGCAACGCCAACAGAGTCTGCTGGTGTAGGAGCTATAGGTGCAATAATATTAGCTTTTTCTAGGAAACAATTATCTTTTAAAATATTAAAAGAAGTTGCTACTTCCACGGCACAAACAACATCAATGGTATTCACTATATTAATAGGTGCCGCTATGTTTAGTTTAGTATTTAGAGGTTTTGGTGGTGACGACATTGTAGCAGATTTTTTAATGAATTTAGAGGGAGGTGTTGTTACTGCAATCGTTATAACTATGGTATTAATGTTTATTTTAGGTTTTTTCTTAGATTTTATTGAAATTATATATGTGGTCCTCCCTATAATAGGGCCAGCTATATTAATGATGGATATTAATCCTTTATGGTTTGCTATAATGATAGCCGTTAACTTACAAACATCATTTTTAACCCCTCCTTTTGGCTTTGCTTTATTTTATTTACGAGGAGTAGCTCCAAAAAGTGTACTGACTACAGATATATATAAAGGTGCAGTTCCATTTGTGCTCATACAAATTTTAATGCTAGGTATTTTAGCTATTTATCCAGAATTAGCTACTTGGCTCCCTTCTATTATGTATAAGTAATGATTAAAGCCTTATTTTTTATAATATTTATATTTTCATATATGACTTACGCTGAAGAACCTTCATACCAAGCAGAATATAATCCATTAACTTGCATTGGAATAGCAGTTGAATATGAGAATATGTATAGCGCAAAATGGACGTTTGAGGCTACAGGTGGCAGTGGATCTTTAGTCGATATTAGATATAATGGTAAAAAACGTACGGGAAAAATTAGAACTACTGTATACGAAAATGGAAATTTGTATGGAAGAGGTAAATGGGTAGGAAGAACTAGCTCTCGTATATATAATACACTTATAGAAATTAATTATTCATATAGTACAAAATATTTTGAATTAAAATCTTCTTTTAATCCAGATAATTTTCGTTTAACAGGAAAATGTAGTAATTAATAAAAATTTATAGAAATATATAAAAATATTTTATGATAATAAGTAATATAAATAATTCTTTACCAATAATAATTTCTATACCTCATAGTGGTACTAATTATAGCAGAGATTTTTTAAAAAATATTTTATTAAGTAAAAAGGAATTAGAATATTCTGAGGATAATTATGTAGATAAAATATTAGATAAAACACTTAATAATAATTTTTCTTTTGTTAAAGCTAAATTTCCTAGGTCTTTTATCGATGTAAACAGGCATCCATTAGAAATAGACCCTTTAATGTTATCGTCTCCTATACCAAAATTTTCACAGGCTAATTCTATAAAAACAAGAAATGGAATAGGAGTAATTCATAAAGTTTCGTCTAATGGTAATGAAATATATGATCGTTTATTAACAAGAAGAGAAGTCATTAAAAGATTATTGAGTCATTACTTCCCATATCATAAATCATTAAAAATGCTTATTAAAAAAACAAAGAAGAACTACAAAGATATATTAGTATTAGATTTTCATTCTATGCCATCTAACTTTCTAGACAATAATATTGATATTGTTTTAGGAAATAATTATAATTTATCATCAAATAAAATATTTTCTTCTAAAATTATAAAATATTTCAATATTAATCAATATTCATTGAGCATAAATAATCCTTATTCAGGAGGTTATATAACAAAATATTATGGTAATCCTCTAGATGGAGTAAATGTATTACAAATTGAGATTAATAGGTCTTTATATATGAATGAAAAAACATTAAATCTTTTAGATGATAAGATGGATTTATTATCTAATAATTTATGTATAATTATTAAAAATTTATGTAAAGAGTTAATAAAATATAATAAAATTTAAAGAAAGTTATATACGCTTTTATACTTAATAAGTAATAATAATCCTCTAAAAAGCATAAATATAATAAAAGATGCCCATAAGCCATGGTTTGCATATATAGGAACTAATACCATTAGACATACTAAGTATATAATAAAACTAATTACTACGGAATTTCGCATAATTTTTGTTTTATTTGACCCAATAAATACTCCATCAAGATGAAATGATAGAAAAGAAATTAAAGGAGATAAAACTATCCAAAAAATATATTTATTAATTTCAACTATTACATCCTCTAAAGATGTAATAAGTAGTATAATATTCAACGCAAAATAATAAAATATTAAGCTATAGATTAGAGCAAATATAAAAGAGATTATTCCGGAGGAAATAATGATTTTTATAATATTATTTTTATTTTTTTTTCCATACTCATTTCCAATTAATACTTCAGCAGCTTGAGCAAAACCATCTAAACTATAAGAGAGAAACATTTGGAAAATTATTAAAATAGCGTTTGCTGCTAATATAGTTTCTCCTAATTTTGAACCTATTGCTGTGAACATTAATATACTTATTAATATTAATAGGGTCCTAATGAATAAATTGATGTTAGTTCTAAAAATCAAATAAAACTTATTTCTAAAAATATTTTTTAGATTAAATAGATTACGTAATGGAGATATATTGTTTATATAAAATAAGCCTAAAAATACGCCAGTATATTCTGATATAATGGTCCCATATGCTATTCCAATTAAATTTAAACCTAAATACATACCAAGAAATAAATCTAAAAAAATATTTAAACAATTCATAAATATAACTAATTTAAAGATCTTCCATGGTTCATTACTACCTAATAATACACCAAGTATAACAAAATTAATAAAAGTCGCTGGAGATCCAAATATTCTGATGTTTATATATGATTGCGTATAATTTTGAATAATAATATTATCACTAAATATATTAATGGTCATGTTTATTATTATTGATAAACTTGGAATACAAATTAAACCGCAGATTAAGGCAAAAAATAAGTTTTTTTTAATAATATGTTCAATTTCTAAACAATCTTTTTTACCATATGCTTGGGCTATTAACCCTGTAGTCCCCATTCTAAAAAAACTAAAGCAGAAATAAAAAAATGATAAAATTGAACTGCCTATAGCTATTGCACCAATCTGCTGAATACTTATTCTACCAATTATAGATGTATCAATTAAACCTAGTAAGGGTGTAGAAATATTTGATAAAATCATAGGTATAGCTATGCTTATAATTAATCTATAATATTTTATGTCTTTATATCTTTTTAATACTGTCATAATAGAATATAGATAACTTTATTTTTATTAATTTTGAATAATTTACGGGTGCTAAATGCTAAAATTTTTATATTATTCATTCTTATTCATTATTAGTATTATATCTTTAATTGCTGTATTTTCCATATCTATTTTATGGAATTACGGAAATGATTTACCGGATTATACACAATTGCAGTCCTATAAAACAAAAGCAATGACAAGATTATATTCTAGCAATGACAATGTTATTCAAGAATATGCAAAAGAAAGGAGAGTTTTTATACCATATGAAGCCATACCACAGCTTGTAGTCAATGCCTTTATAGCTACAGAAGATAAAAACTTTTTTAAACATGATGGATTAGATTTTAAAGGAATATGTAGAGCTTTCATTTTGAATATAAAATATACATTTACTGGTAAAAGACTAGTTGGAGCATCAACAATTACTCAACAAGTAGCTAAGAATTTTTTACTTACAAGTGAAGTGTCTTTTGATAGAAAAATTAAAGAAGCATTGCTAGCACTTAGGATTGAAAGAACCTTATCAAAAGAGCAAATCTTAGAATTATATTTAAATGAAATATTTCTAGGATTTAGATCATATGGTATAGCTGTTGCATCTCAGAATTACTTTAATAAGTCTATAGATGAACTTGATTTATCTGAAATAGCTTTTTTAGCAGGTTTACCAAAAGGGCCAAATAATTATCATCCGGTAAAAAAATATAATTCTGCTATAGCTAGAAGAAACTATGTTCTATCTAGGTTATATGAAGAAGGAATGATTAGTAGAATCAATTATTCTAATTCGCTTAAAAGCAAAATTAATGTAGTCAGAAATAATAAAAATATTAACTTTAAGGCTGATTATTTTTCTGAGGAAGTAAGAAAAATTATTATAAATAAATACAATGAAACATATTTATATAATGAAGGACTATATGTTTTAACAACATTAGATGAAGAATTACAGTCTTATGCTGAAGAGAGTTTAAAAGCAGGTTTAGAGGAGTATGATAGAAGGCAGGGTTGGAGGGGTAAGCTTGGTAGCTTGAAATTATTAGATCTAAATAGTAATTGGCTATCATATTTTAAGAATTATAAACTCGAAAATAAGGAAAGTATTTTATACGCAGTTATCCTAGAATATGGTGATGAAGATATAAAGATTGGTTTTTTAAATGGAGAGAATGCTAAATTAGATATTTATGCTTCATCCTGGATTATAAATACAAGTAATAAGCAAGAGATTACCATTGATAGTTATAAAAATAATTTATTAAATCTTGGTGATATTATAATAGTACAAAAGTCTTTAAATTATAATAAAGATAATAAATTATATAAAATTCATCAAATTCCTGAAGCTAATGGAGCTATAGTGGCTCTAGATGCTTATACAGGAAATATTTTGGCTTTAGTTGGTGGCTATAATTTCAATAACAATAAATTCAATAGGGCAACTCAAGCCAGACGTCAAGCTGGCTCAGCTTTTAAACCTTTTGTATATTTGGCTGCATTAGAGCAAGGTTTAACTCCATCCTCGTTAATTCTAGATTCCCCATTAGTTATAGATCAAGGACCAGGACTTTCTGAATGGATACCTAAAAATTATTCAGGGACATATTATGGATTAAGTACGTTAAGAACAGGCTTAGAAAAATCTAGAAATGTAATGACAGTTAGATTAGCTAATACTATTGGAATAGAAAAAATTGTTGAGATTGGAAATAGATTTAATATAGGGAATTATCCAGCACAGTTGGCAACAGCACTTGGTGCAGGTGAAACAACATTACTTAATTTAACAACTGCTTATGCCAGTTTTATAAATGGAGGAAAGCTTGTAACACCAAATTATATAGAAACAATACATGATAGGTATGGTAAAATTGTATACCCGAATACTATTAATTTATGCAAGTATTGTGGTAATGAATTTATTGGTAACAAAATATTTGATAAATCAGTGAATACCCTTAAAGCAACCAATGATAAAAATGCTTTTCAAATAGCATGGATGCTAAATGGAGTAATTAAAAATGGTACTGGAAAATCGCTTAAGAGTATTGACAATTATATTGGAGGAAAAACTGGTACAACAAATGATAATAAGGATGCTTGGTTTATTGGTTTTTCTTCCAATTTAGTAGTCGGAGTATACGTAGGACATGATTTACCACGCTCATTAGGAGGGAAAGAAACAGGAGGAAAAGTTGCAGCACCTATATAGGGCAAGTTTATGAAAGATGCATTACTTAAATACCCCTCTAATCCTTTTAAGCTTCCAAGAAATATAGAAATGGTAAAAGTAGATTATATATCTGGTTTATTACCTAATTCTGATAGTAGTAAAATTATATATGAAGCCTTTGTTCCTGGGAGTGCTCCAAAAACTTACGTGATAAAACCTAGTGGAGATATTAATAATTTAAAGCCTTTAGATGGTCAAATATATTAAATAAATAGGAAGTATAATATGAATGCTGAAATTACTAACATAATTAAAAAAATTGATATGTCTATGAATTCTATACGGAGGCATCTTTGACCCTGATAGATCATCAATAAGATTAAAAGAATTAGATAGATTAGCGGAAGATCCAAAGTTATGGGATACCCCATTAGCTGCCCAGGATTTAATGAAAGAAAGAACTTATATACAAGATAGGTTAAATAATTATGAGGAATTACAATCTGATATTCTAGATACTACTTCTATTTTAGAATTAGCTGAAGTTGAAAAAGATGAGGATTTTTATATAGAGGGTAAAAATAAATTAGAAGAATTATTTATAGTTATAAAAAAAATAGAGTTAGAAACCCTACTATCAGGTGAAGCGGATATAAATGATTGTTATTTAGAAATTAATGCTGGAGCAGGAGGAACTGAAAGTCAAGATTGGGCCCAAATGATATTAAGAATGTATTCTAGATGGGCAGAAAAAAAAGAATACAAAATATTAGTTATGGACGAGAATCAAGGGGATGAAGTTGGTATTAAATCTATTTGTATAAGAATAAGCGGAATGAATGCATATGGATGGTTAAAAACAGAATCTGGAGTGCATAGGCTAGTTAGAATATCACCTTTTGATTCACAAAATCGAAGGCATACATCATTTGCAAGTGTATGGGTATATCCAGTTGTAGAAGATAATAAAGATATTACTATAGAAGAGAAAGATTTAAGAATTGATACTTATAGGGCGTCTGGAGCTGGAGGGCAACATGTAAATAGAACTGATAGTGCAGTAAGAATTACACATATACCTACCAATACTGTTGTTCAATGTCAAAACCATAGGTCTCAACACCAAAATAAGGCTGAAGTGTATAAAATGCTTAGAGCAAAGCTCTATGAATTAGAATTAAGTAAAAAAGAAAAAGAAAAAAATGAAACAGAAGCTAATAAAACTGAAATAGGTTGGGGGCATCAAATTAGATCGTATGTATTACAACCATACCAGTTAGTAAAAGATCTTAGAACCAATAAAGAAAGCTCAAATTTCCAAGCAATACTAGATGGAGAAATAGATATTTTTTTAGAGGAGTCATTAGCAAATAAGTTAATTTAGATTAAATATTAAGCATTGCTTTAGAATGTTCAATTACTTCATTAACATGATTGTTTACCTTTACTTTCCGCCATACCTTATAAATTATATTTTCTGCAGATATTAAAAAAGTAGACCTTTCAATTCCCATATATTTTCTCCCATACATAGATTTTTCTACCCAAACTCCAAAAAGATCACATATTTCACCAGATAAATCAGAGGCTAATATAATATTTAAATTATGTTTTAAAATAAACTTATCATGTTTAACTACATTGTCCTTAGAAACACCAATAACCGAAATATTATTTTTTAAAAAAAAATTACTTTCCTTAGAGAATTCTATAGCCTCTTTAGTACATCCTGGAGTATCATCTTTAGGATAAAAGTATATGATGTAGGGAGAATTTAAGAGGGAAGTATCAATTAAAGAACCTCCGTCTCTGTCAGAGGTAAAATAAGGTGCTTTCATATTTTCTAATAAATCAGACATTATAACTCCATAAATTTACAATATTATTATATAATATATATAGTAATATTAAATTAAAAATATTGTAAATTATATATGATTGAAAATTAGTTGTTAAAAAAATATTTATTTAAATCTGTGCGTAATATAATAATAGTGTTCACAGGGTTATTTTCATTATCATTAATCACAATAATTACATTATGCTTATTTATAGTAATAAATAAATCAATAACAATATATGATTATAATAAACTTTTATCTAAAACTGTAAGCTGGTATTTTACCAAAGAAATATCATTTGAATTTATAAAAATCAAATCCTTACAAGATAACCAGAATTATGCATTAGAGATAAATAATTTAGTCACAAAAAATAATAAAAATTATAAAAGGGTAGAATTTGATAATATTAAATTAAATATAAATTTTAATAAAATTTTTAAGAATAAATATTATTTTTCTAATATAGAAGTTATAAATCCTAACATAGTATACCAATTTATGGATAGGTCTACTAATAGTAGTTTAGTAATCTCAATGATTGAAAATTTTCTTCTTAAGATTGATGTATTAAAGATATCAAATGGAAATATATTATTTTATAACAATGAAAAAATACATTATGTAAGTAAGATAAATATAAATAAAAAAGGTCTTACTGATTTAAATATATTAGGAGAATTTACATATAGGGATAATTATTTATATAAGGATGAAAAGAATATTTCATTTAAATCGGATAGAAATGTAGATAAAAACTATATAAATATTAAATTTAATGAATTATCCTTACCAGCTTTTTTATTAAATAAGGTTAATCTTAATGATAAGTTTAATATTAAAGGAATATTTGATGGTGAAATAAGCTTTTTAATTGAAAATAATAAAATTTTAAATATTGGGTTAAATATCTATTCAAATGCAGTTAATATTAATATAAAAGAAAATTTGCAATACGCTAATTTTTTTAATGCTCATAATTTAAAATTTGAAAACATATCTTTAAATATATTATATGACTTTAATAGTTCATATCTTAGAATAAATAATATGGCATTTATTATTAAGAATTATAAAGATACTAAATTCGTTTTAACAGGAGAACGATATTTTAATAGCTCTATTTATAATATTAACTTTTTATTTGAAAATCTTTCTTTAAAAAACTTATTTAATTCAAAGAGTGATCAATATAAATTTTTTGTTAAAGATATTATATCAGGAGAAGGTAACATTTCTTCATCTAGCAAAGAAATAATATTAAATATCGCAGATACTACTTTTGAGAATATTTATATTAAAGATATTAACTTTATATATAACACTATTGATAAGGTAAGTAATTTGAATTTTAGTGCTGAAGGTGATTATTCCCATATATTGTCTGTATCAAATAGAATAAACATTAATAATAATATTTTTAATAGCTTTATAAATGAAGATATTACTGGATATATGGATATAAATTTTAATATAAATTTTCCAAATTTATCTAAAAGTTATAACGACTATTCTGCTGATATTAAAGTTAATTTAATTGAAGGTAGAATAACAAAAAAAGAGCTTAAGAAGAGTATAGATATTGATAGTGTTGATTTAGAAATTTTCTTTAATAAAAATAAAATAGAGACCTTTGGTCATGCTAAGTTTAATAACACTAATATGAATTTTAATTATTTTAAGATTAAAAATGAAGAGGCTAATTTTAATTTTAATTTAAATCTTGAAAATGATTCAATTACAAATAATAGGTTTTTAAATAATTTTAAAGGTTATAGTTCTATTAATTGTAACATTAAAAGTGAGGATAAAGTACTACTGTATTTCTGTGATGCAGATTTTAAGAATACATGGCTGACCATTTCTTATTTAGGATATAATAAAAATTATAATGAGAAATCTTTTTTAAATTTTAATGGTATTATCAACGCAGATTTTTCTTTTGATAAAACTAATTTTAATTTTTATGATAATGATAATTTGTTGAAAGGTCATTTTATTTACGATAGTTTTAATAATATTTATTACATAAATTTTAATGAATTTATTCTTAATAGAAATAATCTTAAATTTGATCTAATTTATAAAGATAATAATATTGATATTAATATTGTTTCTGGTGTGCTTAATTTAAGACCTTTTTTAAAGTTTAATACTGGTATTAATCAAAATATTATTAATAATATTGAAGTTAATGCATTTTTAAATGAGTTAATTATATTTGATGATGTAATTTTAGAGAATAGTAATCTTTTATATATAAATAATAAGAAGAATAAAAAACTTAGTATTACATCTGAATACTATGCTGATGAGGAAGTTAATTTTAATATTAACAGCACAGATAATAAACAAATACTTTCATACAATTTTTCAGCAAGTAATGCAGGTAAATTTTTAAATATGCTTAATTATAAGACGGAAATTTATGATGGTGTCCTATCTTCTGAAGGTTTTATAGGTAATTTAGATTTTGATAATAATATCATGGGTACTGTTAGTATTGACAATTTTAAATTAATGAAAGCACCATTATTTGCGGAATTATTACTGGCTGCCTCCTTGACAGGTTTGGGTGAAGTTTATGATAATGAAGGAATTACTTTTGAACAATTTGATGCACAATTTACTGGTAAAGATAATATTTATATAATAAATAAATCTAGAGCTTATGGTTTTTCACTAGGTCTTACTGGTAAAGGCTACGTAAATGGAATTAAGAAATCATTAAATATTAAGGGTTCTATTGTACCTGCTTATAAATTAAACACATTATTTAATAATATACCTTTAATTGGAGAAATTCTCTCTGGTAATGAAGATGAAGGTATTTTTGCAATCAATTATTTGGCTTCGGGAAAATGGAATGATCCTTACATAGAGGTGAATCCATTATCAATACTTACGCCAGGTATTTTAAGAAATATATTTGATTATTAATTTTTATTTCATTTTTATTAACATATGTTTCTTTTTGCCAGCAGATATCTTTACTTGATCTTTTTCATTAAAGCTTATTTTTGTTATTTTGATATTTTCATCACTTACAGAAGCATCATTTATTTTTACTGCAGAACCTCTTATTAACCTTCTGGCCTCACTTTTACTATTAGCTAAATAGTTATTCTCTATCATGCATTCTAATAAAGTTACTCCATCTATAAATCGATCAGTATTATAATAAATTATTGGAAGGTTTTCTTCCTGTCCCGTATTTTTAAATATACTTTTTGCGGTATTTAATGCTTTATTTTTTTCTTCCTCACCATGTAAGAGAGATGTTGCAGCATTAGCAAGAATTATTTTTGCTTCATTAATATCAGCGCCTTGTAATTTTTCTAATTTATTAATTTCATGTATATTTATTTCTGTAAAAAGTTTAAGAAATTTAATAACATCTTTATCTTCAGTATTTCTCCAAAATTGCCAATAATCCCATGGTGAACATAATTCTGAATTAAGCCATATAGCACCATTAGCAGTTTTTCCCATTTTAGATCCTGATGACGTAGTTATTAAGGGAGAAGTAAGACCATATAAGTTACTTTTGTTATCGTTTATATTAAGCCTTCTATAAAGTTCAATACCATTTATTATATTTCCCCATTGATCCGAACCACCCATTTGTAGAGCGCAGGCATATCTCTTATTAAGTTCATAAAAATCATAGGCTTGAAGTATCATATAATTAAATTCTAAGAATGAGAGGGTTTGTTCTCTATCTAGTCTTAATTTTACAGAATCAAATCCTAACATTCTATTTATTGAAAAATGTTTTCCAAAGTCTCGTAAAAATTCGATATAATTTAATTTTGTGAGCCATTCTGCATTATTAACCATTAATGCAGAATTATCATTATTATCAAAGTTAATAAATTTTTTAAAAACATTTTTAATGCCTATTGCATTAGATTCAATAATTTCAGTTGTTAATAATTTTCTAGATTCATCTTTTCCGGAAGGGTCACCAACTAAAGTAGTTCCTCCCCCTAGTAAAACAATTGGTTGATGGCCAGATTTCTGATACCATCTAAGTAACATTATTTGAATTAAAGAGCCAACATGTAGGCTTGTAGCTGTGCAATCAAAACCTATATAGCCAGGTATATTTTTTTTATTACAAAGTATTTTGTCAAGGTTATTTAAATCTGTAGCTTGATGAATGAATCCACGTGCTGTAATCTCTTTAATAAAATCTGAATTATAAATTGTCATATTATCTAACCTTATAAAACTAATATTTATTTTTTTAAAGGACATATCTAATGAAAACAAGAGATAAATATAGTTATTTTGTTAATTCTGATAAATCTAGTATTAATGCACTGGGTCTTATGAGCGGTACTTCCTTAGATGGAGTAGATATAGCATTAATTAAGACAGATGGTAATGAAGAAATAATATTAAAATATTCTAAAACTTATCCTTATAATCAATCTTTAGTAAATAGTATTAAAATCTTTATTAATTCAAGGAAAAATATAAAACAGACTAGTTTATTAATCACGAAGTTTCATGCTAAAAGTATTAACTCATTTATTAAAAATTATAATCTAAATTCTAATAAAATAGATATTATTGGCTTTCATGGGCAAACTATTTTCCATAGTCCTAATCAAAAGTGGACCTGGCAAATGGGGGATGGGAAGTACTTATCTTCATTAGTAAGAATTCCTGTAATTTCAAATTTTAGATATAGAGATATCTGTCTAGGAGGCCAGGGAGCACCTTTGATTGGTATATGGCATAAAGCTTTATTAAATAATTTAAATAATATTAAATATCCTTGTGTTTTTTTAAACATTGGAGGTGTATCTAATATTACGTATATAGAACAAAAAATTAACATTCCTGATAGCTTTGATATAGGAATAGGAAATGGACCTTTAGACTTTATAATGCAAAAATTGTATAATAAAAATTTTGATAAAAATGGTAAAATTAGTCTTTTTGGTGAGATTAATTACCAATCACTTAATAATATATTAAATGACCCTTGGTTTAAAAAAATTCCACCTAAATCAATTGATAAAAATTACTTAAATAATTTATTATTTCTTAATATTAATCATTTAAATCCCGGAGACCAAGCAGCTACTATATCAAGATTGATTTCTATGCAACTTAAAGAAAGCTTTAAATTTTTTTCTTTAAAACCTAATAGTTTATATGTAAGTGGAGGAGGTGTTAAAAATTTAGCAATGATGAAAGGAATTTCTGAAGGGTATAGCGGTATATTATTATCTTTAGATGATAATAATTGGAACGCTGATGCTATGGAAGCACAAGCTTTTGCATACCTAGCAGTAAAAAGTATAAAAAGTTTGCCATATACATTCAATAAAACTACTGGAGTTAATGCTGCAACTTCTGGCGGCCTTATAAACTTTCCTATAATGTAGCTAAATATTTTTTTCTATATACTTCTTAATTTTTTTCTGAATATCTTCTAAGTTTTTTGCATAAAAATGATCAGCACCATTAATTTTTTTATAATCAATTGTAATATTTTTTTGTTTATTAAGTTTTTCAACTAATTCAGCCACAGATTCTTCCTTTACAATTTTATCTTCAGTTCCTTGAATTATTAAACCTGAAGAAGGGCATGGCGCTAGAAATGAAAAATCATATAAACTTGCTGGAGGGCTAATCGCAACAAAACCTGATATTTCTGGTCTTCTCATTAAAAGTTGAAGAGCTAACCAGGCGCCAAAAGAAAAACCTGCAATCCAAGTAGTCTTAGCTGCTGGATTTTCAGATTGTAACCAATCTAATGCTGCTGCAGCATCTGTTAATTCACCTATACCATTATCATAAGTGCCTAGACTCTTCCCGACTCCTCTAAAATTAAATCTTAAAGTAGAAAAATTAGATTTTTTAAAAGCCTGGTATATGTTATAAACTAATTTATTGTTCATTGTCCCACCCTGTCTAGGATGTGGATGTAGTACAAGGCATATTGGAGAGTTATGATGATCTCCTTTATGATATCTAGCTTCTAATCTTCCTTCTGGACCAGGTATAATTATTTCAGGCATTTTTATTTCCAATTGATGCTTTAAAGATTATTATATACCATACAGTATATAAACTTGTTAATAATGCATATAAATAGTAATAATAATTCGTTTAATAACGTATTACTTGTATATATAAATTTATTTTTTAATAAAGGGTTTTTTTATATATTAATTTTAAGGATTTAGTTTGTTTAATTCTATAAAAGATCAAATCATGTCAATGAAAAAGAGAGATCCGGCTGCTAGATCTTTTTTGGAGATAATACTTTGTTACCCAGGGTTGCATGCATTAGTATTACATAGAATTGCTCACGTATTCTGGAAATATAAATTATATTTAATTGCGAGGTTTATTTCACATATATCTAGGTTTTTAACAGCTATTGAGATTCATCCTGCTGCAAAAATTGGGAAAAGGTTTTTTATTGATCATGGTGTAGGGGTTGTTATAGGTGAGACTGCAGAGCTAGGAGATGATGTGTTTATGTATCATCAGGTAACTTTAGGAGCTACTACTTCAGAAAAGGTAAAACGCCATCCTACAATTGGAAATGGAGTTATAATTGGTGCTGGTGCAAAATTATTAGGTCCTATTAATGTTGGTGACAAAGCAAAAATAGGGTCTAATTCTGTAGTAGTTACAGATGTTTCTCCGGGCGTAACTATGGTTGGTGTACCTGCAAAAGAATTTAAAAAGTAATAGTTTATATTGCTTGGATTTAAGGTTTATTATGGGATTGTATTTAGATTATAATGCTTCTGCTCCTATGTTAAAAAGTTCTATTGATGCAATGATAGAATCTATGGATATTATAGGTAACCCTTCTTCTATTCATACTTCAGGCAGAAAAGCAAAAAGTGCAATAGAAGATGCTAGAGAGATAGTTGCAGAAACTATAAATGCTCTTCCACAAAATATTATATTTACCTCTGGTGCTTCAGAATCAAATTCATTAGCATTTAAATACGCGGAAAATATGAAAGTAATTATGTCTGCAATTGAACATGATTCAGTCCTAGGACAAAAAAAAGACTCTTTAATCGTACCAGTAAATACAGATGGTATTATTAATATAGAGTATCTTGAAAAATGTCTTGATCAAAACCTTAATGATGAATTGTTTGTATCAATTATGGCCGTTAATAATGAAACTGGTGTAATACAACCAATAAAAGATGTTTCAAATTTATGTTTGAAGTATAACGCTTTTCTTCATGTAGATGCAGTTCAAGCAATAGGTAGAATAGAAATTTCATTGAAGAAGCTTAATATTGATTTTATGACTATTTCTTCTCATAAAATAGGCGGACCAAAAGGCATAGGTTGCTTGGCTGTTAGTGAAAGAGTATATAATTCTCTATCACCTATTATAATTGGTGGTGGTCAGGAAAAAGGTATTAGGGCAGGAACAGAAGCTGTAGCACAAATTATTGGTTTTGGAGTTGCTGCTAAATATTCTAGGGAGTTTAATTTATTAAAAACAAAAAAATCTAGAGATGCATTAGAAAATAATATTTTAAAACTTATACCAGATGTCAAAATTATTGGAAGATATGCACCAAGAGTTGCAAATACATCAACAATTGCATTTAAAAATATTTTGGCAGAAAACTTAGTAATAGCATTAGATTTAGAAGGTTATGAAGTAAGTTCAGGATCCGCTTGTTCTTCTGGGAAAGTTTCTGAAAGTCATGTTTTAATAGCTATGGGTTTAGATAGTAGTCTAGTAAAAGGCTCTATTAGAATTAGTTTGTGTAGAAGCTTAGATGAAACAGAAATATTATTATTTTGTAATACTTTATATAAAATTATACAAAAATTATTAAAAAAAGATAAAGTTATATTATGAAACCAATATATTTAGATTATCAATCAACAACCCCAACAGAAAAAAGTGTATTAAAAAAAATGATACCATTTTTTACAGAGATATATGGGAATCCTCATTCTTCTAATCACAGTTTTGGTTCTATTGCTAATGAGGCAGTAAACCTAAGTCGTAAGGAAGTTGCTAAAGCTATAGGATCAGAAGAATCAGAAATAGTTTTTACTTCTGGTGCTACTGAGTCAAATAATTTTGCAATAAAGGGTGCTTTTTTATACAGAAATAAATATGAAAATAGGAAGAAAATTATTATTGTTTCTACAGAGCATAAATGTGTTATAGAGGCCGCAAATTCTTTAATTTCTTTAGGTGCAAAGGTAATAATATTAAATGTTAATAAAGAAGGAAATATTGATTTAGAACAACTTAATTGTTTGATTGATGCTGATGTAGCAATTGTATCCGTAATGCTAGCAAATAACGAAATTGGAGTAATACATCCAATAGAAGAAGTTTCTAAAATATGCAAAGAGCATAATGTATGGTTGCATTCTGATGCTGCGCAAGCCATAGGCAATATGAAAATTAATGTAAATTCTTTAGGAGTTGATTTATTAAGTATTTCAAGTCATAAAATTTATGGTCCAAAGGGAATAGGATGTTTATATGTTAGAAGAAGACCAAGAATTAGGCTAATAT
>JAQWRB010000151.1 GCA_029243935.1 Alphaproteobacteria bacterium | reverse complement strand
TCTTCTGTATGTGATTTAGTAGCAGCTTTATTAAATGACATAGTGAATCTTATTTTAAATGAAAATAAATCTAAAAAAGATTTTTTGCATGATGATTTAAATCATGAATTAGTAGGAGCAAAATGGTTAGAAAAAAAATTTCCAAAATCAGTAATAGAATCCACTACACTTCATTTGCCTGCAAAAAGATATTTATGTGGAGTTGATAAAAATTATTATAACAAATTATCAAATGCTTCTAAAATGAGTTTAGATTTACAAGGTGGTTCAATGAATATTAAGGAGCAAGAAGCATTTAAAATTCTACCATTTCATAATAAAGCTATAATGTTAAGAAAATGGGATGATGATGCTAAAAAAAAAGATTTAGAAATTATTTCTATTCATGATTTTAAAAATGATATAATGCTACTCTTAAAAGATAATTAAAATAAAAGGTAAATCAATGAATAAAATGAATCATGTACAGAAAAGAAGAAGCTTTATTTTTTGTCCAGGAAATAAACCTGATATGATACCAAAAGCTTTATCATCTGGTGCAGATATGGTTTGTATAGACCTTGAAGATGCTATTATTCCAGAACATAAAAGTATTTCTAGAGATTCTACTGTGAAAGCATTTGAAAATTTACTATCTCCTAAAGGTGTAGAGACACTTATCAGAATAAATGATGTAAATAGTAAGGATGGTATAGAAGATATTAATGCAATTTTAAACTCAAAAAATACTGCAACTGGATTAATGTTACCAAAAATTCAATCTGTTGAAGAGGTTCAAAATTTAGAGAAAAAAATTATAGAATCTAATAAAAATCTCAATTTACATATTATTATTGAAACAAATAAGGGTTTAGAAAATTCCTGGTCCATTGCTCATTCAAGTCCTTTAATTAAGTCTTTATTATTTGGAGGAGTGGATATGAGTGCGGACTTAGGGTGTAATGGAGATTGGTTTTCTCTTTTGTATGCTAGGTCAAGGGTGGTTCATGCAGCTGCGGGTGCAGGTATTGATAGTATAGATGTACCTTTTTTAGATCTTGAAGATATGGAGGGTATGAATAATGAAGCCCAAAAGTCTAGAAATCTAGGTTTTTCTGGAAAAGGTTCTATCCATCCAAAACAAATTCACCAATTAAATAAAATTTTTACTCCTTCAGAAGAAGAAATTACATATGCTAATAAAGTCATTTCGGCTTTTAATGACGCAAGTGATGGTTTAGTAGTTGTTGACGGGAAATTGATTGAAAAACCAGTTTTAAGGACAGCACTAAAAACTATTGCGAATAGTAAATAACCTATCTAAGTTTTTTTAAAAATTCTTTAACCCGTTCATTTACTTCAGGTATGTCATATGAGGTTTCTGATTCATAACTTAAACCTTCAATTTGTCCTTTATTTCGAGCCGCAGAATAAAGATCTTTATATGCTTTTATAGAATTAGGACTATTTTTAGCTATATTGTTTGCAATATCATAAACTTTGGTACGCAGTTCATCTAGGGGAAATGCTTCCAAAGCTATACCATATTCTTTAGCCTGAATTCCTGATATTGTTTTTGCTGTAAAGGATAATTCTTTTGCACGCATAATTCCAACATATCTAGGTAATCTTTGTGTTAGGCCCCAAGAAGGTCTAAAACCTAGAACTGCATGTGTATCTCCTAATTTAGCCTCATTTGCTATATAAATTAGATCTGCAGATAAAGCTATTTCTAAGCCGCCTGTAAAACAAAAACCATTAATCATAGAAATTATTGCTTTAGGTGAATCTTCTAGTAGTTTTATTACTGCATTTGCATGCTTATCTAATGCTTTTCCAACCCCTCCGCTTGAAACATCTGTGCCATTTTCTTCTAATTGTCTCAAGTCTACACCTGCAGAAAAAGCTTTTCCAGCACCTGTTAGTATAATTACACTTATATTCTCATTTTTATTGAGAGTGATTAATTCCTCTTTTAAATCTTTTAATAACTCTAAAGTTATCGCGTTCATTCTTTCTGGTCTATTAAGAGTTATTTCAGCAACTTTATCGTCTATATTAATTATAATATTTTTATTTATCATAATACTTTCCTAACTTACTTGTTTCTTGTGACCTTCCCAAAAAGGTTTACGCAAAGTAGTTTTTAATACCTTTCCTGCTCCAGATAATGGCATTGGATCTTCTCTAAATGATACAGATTTAGGACATTTAAATCCCGCTATAAGCTTTTTACTGTGTAAAATAACATCATTATCAGCAATACTACTACTAGGATCTTTTCTAACTATTGCATGAACAGCTTCTCCCCATTCTGCATTAGGAATGCCAATTACCGCACATTCAATGACTCCATCTAATTGATAAATAGCATTTTCGACCTCAGCAGAATAAATATTTTCACCTCCAGATATAATCATATCTTTTACTCTATCAACTATATAAACATAACCCTCATCATTCATATAGCCTCCATCTCCAGTATGCATCCATCCATTACGAAGTGCTTTATCACTTAGCTCTTTTTGCCTCCAATATCCAAGCATAACATTAGGCCCTTTAGCTGCTACTTCACCAACTTCCCCCCTAGGTAATTCATTATCATTATCATCTATTATTTTAATTTCTACACCGGTAACGGCAAGCCCAGTAGATTTAAATAAATTAGCTTTTGGCCCCTCAAATACGTGACAATCTGGCGGTGCTATTGTTAGAAGTGGAGCAGTTTCTGTCATTCCATAAGCATGAGCAAAATCGCATTTAGGAATAACTTCCATAGCTTTCATTATAACAGATTCTGGCATAGGAGATGCACCATATGTAATCTGTCTTAAGCTAGATAAATCATATTTTGTAACATCAGGATGGTTGACCAGCATATTAATCATAGTAGGTACTAAGAGGGTGTCTGTTATTGCATAGTCTTGTATACTATTTAAGACTGCATCAGGAGAAAATCCTGGAATAAAATAATGTTGGCCAGCAATATGCGTTATAGCAATTGCTCCGGTTACATCTGCAATATGAAACATAGGCGCTGCATGTACCCATCTTGCATTATTTGGTATATTTAGTCCGATAATTGTATTTAATGAGTTGCTGACAAGATTAGTATGGCTTAACATTACTCCTTTTGACCTTCCAGTAGTGCCGCCTGTATAAAATAAACCGGCTATGTCATCATAAGACCTTAATGCATCATCCACAGAATCTGCTTTTGCCAAAATAGTTTCATAATTGTGCATTTTTTCTGGGCAATCATCATCAGACATATATATAATTTCTTTTACAGAAGGTATCTTTCCTTCCGATCTACTTTTTTCTACTATTTCTGCAAAGGATTTATCTACAAATAATAATGAACTTTCACTATCATTTAACCAAAACTCTATTTCAGGAGGAGCTAATCTAGTATTTATAGGAACAAAAATTCCTCCGGCCCATACAGCCGCGTATAAAGATTCAAAATAACGATCACTATTTAGAGATAAAATGGCTGATCTATCATTATCCTTAAATCCTAGTTTTTTCATAGCACTTGCAAGTTTACCTATTCTATTCACGGAATCTGACCATGTTCTTATTCTTTTATTATCTTGGGTTGCTAATTTGTTACCATTGATTTGAACGGCTCTTTTAAGTGCTTGAGTTAAGTACAAGATATATCTCCATATAAATTAATAGTTTAGTCTGTATAGTTAATAATTAAAAAATAAATATTAACTTATAAAATAACTTTATTATTCTGCATACCCTTAATTTCTTTGTCTGTATAACCTAATTCTTTTAAAATCTCTACATTATGTTCTCCTAATTTTGGTGCTTTAGTAGCATTTATTCTAGGAGAATTCTCAATATTTAAAGGAGGGGACACTACTTGAAGGTCTTCTATTAATTCTCCTTTTATATCCATAAACATATTGTTTAAATTAGTTTGTGGATCTTTAATTGTATCTTCAGTTTTTACTATTTTAGTAAATACTATACCTGTACTTATGAGTTTTTCTCTGACTTCTTCATAACTTAATGTGATAAATTTTTCTTGTAATATAGGCTTTAACTGTTTTTTATTTAATTCGCGACTATCTTTAGTATTAAATCTAGGGTCTTTAAGTAGGTAATCTAAGCTAAAACTTTTTAGAAATAATTCCCAATGCTTTTCTTCATTTGTTAATAACATAAAAAACAAACTTTCATCTTTTAAATAATAAATATTTCTCATTGCACTTAAGGTGTCCCAATGAAAAGTATCAATAGGTTTATGTCCTGCTAATAATGCTTGGACTAACATAGCATTGGACCAAATACCATTAGCTAAAAGTGAAGTAGAAACTTTAGTGCCTAAGCCTGTTTTTTCTCTATTCATTAAACCAAGTAATATTGCTGTAAAAAGAGATAGACCTGTTGGGTGATCACCTCCACCAGGTATTGGGAAAGTAGGTGTTTCCTTTGCTTCATTTGTCTTTGACCATTCCATAAGACCGGATCTTGCATAATAAGCAGTAGAATCTAAACCTGTTCTTTTTGAATCTGGTCCGATTTCACCATATGCCGTTAATGAAGCATATATAATTTTTGGATTAATTCCTCTAATTATCTCTGCAGTTAATCCTAGTTTTTCTCTAGGTTTTGCTGGGAGGTTAGTAATAAAAACATCTGTTTTATTAAGTAATTTTTTTAAAATTATTTGTCCATATTTTGTTTTTAAATCAATAGATAGGCTCCT
>JAQWRB010000128.1 GCA_029243935.1 Alphaproteobacteria bacterium | reverse complement strand
CAAGAATTAATAATTATAGAAATACTTTGCAAACTAACCAGTATAGCAAATGCCCATATAAATGTTTTCATTAAAAATACAAGATGCAGTCCTCTCTCTTCTATTGAGCCTTCCATTTGCTCCCATGAATTAATTACATAACTCCAGGAATAATAAAAAATTACAAAACATACTGGCAATAATAGAAATATAGAACCTAATAAATCAATAATTGCCTTATTTTTTGTGGATAAATTTAAGTATAGAACATCAACTCTAACATGTTTGTCTTTTAATAAGGTATATCCTCCACACAATAAGAATACAGCAGCATACATAAACCTTACAGATTCCTGCATCCAGATAAAACCAATATTAAAGCCATAACGTAGAACTACTACTAAAAAAGTAATTAAAACCATTAGTAACGTAAACCAACTGATAATTTCACCAATATACCTATTTATTGAATTTATAATTTTAATGAAAAACACAGCTTACCTTATTATTTATTAAAACGATTAGACCTAGGAAATCCTCTAGGTGCCAATCTACCAGATTGTGCTCTTTTTCCAAGCCATAACTTTATATCTTTAAATATTTTTTTTGAATTTCCTATTAAACAAATTATACCATCATTATACCTAAAAGTTTTAGCATCAGACAGCCCGCCTTGCTTTACTTTCTGAAATATAACACCTTTACCTCTAATTTGTTCAGGTAATTCTGATAAATTAAATATTAATAATTTATGATTATCACCTATTACAGCAACATGATCATCATCATCTTCTATAGTTTTAAAAACTACTAATTTTCCGTTTCTACCAATTTCTAATACATTTTTTCCTAACTTAGTATGAGCTAATAAAAATTTCATATTTGGAATCATAAAACCTTTATTATTTGAAGATGCCACTAGTAATTTTTTATTATCACTAAATACCTTAACAGAGAACACGCTATCTTCTGTTGGTAAATCTATAAGAAGTCTAATGGGTGTCCCAAATCCTTTATTAATATCAATATTTATTAGAGATAAAGTAAATACTCTTCCTGAAGCAGATGCTACTAAAACCTTATCAGTGTTCTTAACTAATAAAATAAATTTTTTCTCATCCCCTTCTTTATAATTTATAGATGTAATATTTTCATGACCTTTTATTAATTGAACCCAATTATTTTTAGATAGAACAAATGTAATAGGTACCTCATCAATTATTTCATCTAAATCATCATTATCATCAATTTGAGTATATTTAATTAAAGTTCTTCTATCTGATAAACTTTTATTTTTTTTCATAATATCGCTTAATTTTTTAACTTCTTGGTCAATTTTGTCTAATTGCTTAGCATTTGAATTTAATAATTCATTAATACTATTAATTTCGACAACCAACTTGTTTTTTTCATCAATAATTAATTTTTCTTCTAATCTTCTTAAAAACCTTAAACGTAAATTTAATATAGACTCAGTTTGCATATCTGATAATTTCCATCTATTCATAATATTGAGTTTTGGATCTTTATCCTCACGAATAATTTCAATTATTTCATCTAAGTTATCAAAAACTATTAAGTAACCCTCTAACACTTCCTTTCTGTTAATGGCTATTCTTAATCTATTATTACT
>JAQWRB010000110.1 GCA_029243935.1 Alphaproteobacteria bacterium | reverse complement strand
GTTTTATTATGGAGACTAAAACAAAATGGCCTTGAAGAAAGGTAATAATAATGAGTGCATCACCACTCGGCCTATTTGGTAAATATCTTAGCCTATGGGTTAGCTTATGCATAATAGTGGGGATAATGCTCGGTAATATATTTCCATTTTTATTTCTATCAATTGCAAATCTTCAATATCAAAATGTAAATTTTGTTGTTGCTATATTAATTTGGCTAATGATTTACCCTATGATGGTTCAAATTGACTTTTCAAGTCTAAAAAACTTTGGAAAAAAACCTAAAGGATTTTGTATAACATTAATTATAAACTGGTTAGTGAAGCCTTTTACCATGGCAGCTTTAGGTATTTTATTTTTTAAATATATATATGCTGGTTGGATACCAGAAGAAGAAGCAAAAGAATATATTGCAGGTCTAATATTATTAGGAATTGCTCCTTGTACTGCTATGGTATTTATTTGGAGTCAATTAACAAAAGGAGACCCTAATTTTACTTTAATACAAGTATCAATTAATGATGTAATAATGATTTTTGCTTTTGCACCTTTAGCGGCAACTTTATTAGGTTTAACTAACATATTAGTTCCATGGGAAACTTTAATATTATCTATAGCTCTTTATGTAGTTATTCCGTTAATAATGGGGGTTATTACAAGAAAAATCTTAATAAAAATAAATAATAATTCATTACAAAAATTTAGTATAAAAATTCAGCCCTATTCAATCTTGGGATTACTATGTACTGTAATACTCCTTTTTGGTTTTCAGGCAGAAACTATTATTACCAAACCTATAATTATAATTTTAATTGCAGTACCTTTGATAATTCAGAGTTATAGTATTTTTATAATAGCCTATGGATGGTCATATTTATGGAAAGTTCCACATAATATTGCTGCTCCAGCATCATTAATTGGAACTTCAAATTTTTTTGAATTAGCTGTAGCCGTAGCCATAAGTTTATTCGGACTAAACTCAGGCGCAGCACTTGCGACAGTAGTAGGAGTATTAGTAGAAGTTCCAGTAATGTTAACCCTAGTTAAAATTTCAAATAATACAAAACATAGATTTTATAGCTAATCAACGTCTTCTATATTAGCATTACTTTCTTTCCACGCGTTAAAACCTCCTTTAAGGTGTAAAACTGGTCTTAAGCCCATCTCAATAGAAATTTTACCCGCTAATGCAGACCTCCAAGCACTAGCACAGTAAAAAATATAAGTTTTATTCTGATTAAAAATATCTTTATGATATGGACTCTCTGGATCTATCCAAAATTCAAGCATACCTCTTGGGCAAGAAAATGCCCCAGGAATTTTACCTTCTTTTTGTAATTCTCTAAAATCCCTAATATCAACAAAAATATAATTATTATCATTTATTTTGTTTTTTGCTTCCTCTATAGTAATAGTATCAACTATAGTATTGGCTTCATCCACTAACATTTTTGCGCTTTTAATAATATTTTGGTACATCATATACATCCATTCAGTAAAAATTTTAAGTAATTTATTGTACCTTATTGAAATAATTTCTGTATCTTTTTTAAGATTATTTCAATAAAATTAAAAATAATAATAATAATAATAATTTATATTTAAGGATGATGCTTATATGTCTAAAATTTTAGATTTTTTATCAAAAAGAAGATCAGTTACTGCTAAAATGATGAAACCTGGGCATGTCAAAAATGAAGATTTAAATCTTATATTAAATACAGGGTTAAGAGTTCCAGATCATGGTGGATTGAAGCCATGGAAAATTATAGTATTTAAGGGTGAGAGTAGAAAAAAATTTGATGAAGAAGTTATACTTAGAGAGTTTAAAGCTAATAATGCTAATCCAACTGCTGATATGATTAAAATGGAGTCATCAAGGTTACAAAGAGCAGATACAGTTATTGCAATAATTTCGAATACTGTAGAGCACTCTAAAATACCCGAATGGGAACAAATATTATCTTGTGGAGCTGTTTGTACTACTATTCTATACGCTGCTCAATCCTTAGGTTATGCAGCCCAATGGGTTACAGAATGGTATGCTTATAATACAAATATACTATCTGAACTAGGAGGGAACCCCCTTAAAGATAAAGTTGCAGGATATATATATATTGGTGAAAAAAATAAAGA
>JAQWRB010000106.1 GCA_029243935.1 Alphaproteobacteria bacterium | reverse complement strand
CTAGCAAAATTATTGATATAAGCCGTTTTCCCTATAATATTTTGCCCAATTCCAATTGGATTAGCATATGTAAAATAGATATCTAAAAATATTTGCTCATTATCAGTATTCTTATACTCAAAATCCTTCTTGTACTCTATCCGGCCTTTATCGCCTTTCGTAATAAATGAAGAATAATTTTCTAAATAACTATCTTCATCATCTATAAACTTATTTCCTTCATTTTTCTGAAGAATAATTTTTCCATTATTATTCTTAATAAACTTAGCCAACCCTATCGAGCCATCTTTTAATAATTCTATCCATGTCAAGGGTTTATAAGATTCATGATCTAAAGTTTTTTTATTATCTACAAAACCAGGAATTGAAACAATTCTTGCAACCTTATTTGAAGCAAGTTTTATGGACTGATGCATTAAAATAGCAGTAATAGTTGCATCTGAGACACCATCAATTTTCTTTGTTTCATCAGCTACATCTGTGTTTATTGACAAACCATTAATAGTTTTATTATGATACTGAGAAACAAATCTATAAAGCACACCTTCTTCTTTTCCTTCAACAACTACACCACTATCATATAAAAAAAGAGGTTCTTTATGAGAAAGTAATACAGCGTTTAATATTTCTCCTTGCGGAGATATACATACTAAAATATTAAAAGGAGAAGAAGCAAAGCCTTTAGATTCTGCAAAATTAGAAGAAATAAAAGCGTATCCAAATAATTGCTTATCCTTATAGATTTCATAAATATTTTTGTTCTTGTTACTAGGAATAATTTCATCTACGGCATCTAAAATACTTTGCACTTGGTGCAAATGTATTATTGAAGCTTCTTCAATACTTTTATCTGCATATGTATAATTAATATTGAAAATTACAGAGAGGAAAAAAAATATTATTAATTTATCCAACTTCAAGCTTATAGTCCTTAAATTGCTCTCTTAATACTAGTTTTTGTATTTTTCCAGTAGCAGTATGAGGTAATGAATCAACAAAAACTACATCATCTGGCATCCACCAAGATGCAATTTTATCTTTTAAAAATTCTAAAATTTCTTCTTTAGTTACTTCACTATTCTCATTTTTTACCAATATTAATAATGGGCGTTCATCCCATTTAGGATGAAATACTCCTATAACTCCTGCTTCCATTACGGAAGAGTGCCCTACAGCAAAATTTTCTATTTCTATGGAACTAATCCATTCCCCACCAGATTTAATTACATCTTTTGTTCTATCAGTAATTTGCATAAATCCATCCGGATCTATAGTTGCTACATCACCAGTTAAAAACCAATCATCTTCACCATGAGTTTCACTATTTTCTATATTTAAATATCCTGAACATATCCAAGGGCCTCTAATCCATAAATTTCCAAAATCTTTACCATTATTAGGAAGAGTTATACCATTTTCATCTGCAATTTTTATTTCTACACCATACACCGGGCGCCCCTGTTTTACAGCGATATCTAAACGTTCTGCAAAATTTTGACCCTTATGCTTAGGAAGAGGCCTATTAATCGTTCCTATAGGAGATGTTTCAGTCATACCCCAACAATGTAAAACTTCAACACCATATTTTTCATAAAACTTTTCCATCATGAATCTAGGGCAAGCAGAACCTCCCACAACACAACTTTTTAAAGTTTCTAATTTTTTTCCGGATTGTTCTAAATATTCAAATAGCATTAACCAAATAGTAGGTACAGCAGCCGTAAATGTAACACATTCACTTTCTATTAAACCTTGAACACTTTTACCATCAAGATTCCTACCAGGTAAGACTAGTTTAGCGCCCACCATAGTTGTTACATAAGGTATTGCCCAAGCATTTGCATGGAACATAGGAGCAATTGGCATAATTACATCTTTTGCAGATAAATTCATTGCATCAGGAGCCGCTGCAGCAAAAGCATGAATCACCGTAGATCTATGACCATATAATACTCCTTTTGGGTTTCCAGTAGTACCTGAAGTATAACACAAAGACGAAGCAGTTCTTTCATCAAATGTTGGCCATTCAAACTTTCCATTTTCTTTATCTAATAATTCTTCATAGCATATTAAATTTTTTATTATAGATGATTTAGGCATTTGATCTTTATCACATAAAACAATAATTTTTTTTATAATACTGATTTTACTTATAAGACTTTCTATTAAAGGAATAAAATCAATGTCTATAAATAAAAATTTATCTTTTGCATCATTAATTATGAATATTAATTGCTCAGGAAATAATCTTGGATTAATCGTATGACAGATAGACCCTATACCAGATACACCAAAATACAACTCATAATGCCTTACGTTACTCCATGCCATTGTAGCAATTGTATCAGATTTTTGTGCTCCTAACTTTAATAAAGCCTGAGCTATTTTTTTTGCTCTAGTATTTACTTTCTTATAATTAGACCTGGTAATATTACTATCAGAATCACTACTGATTATTTCAGTATTACCATGGTATCTTGCGGCATGTTCTAATAATGAAGAAATTAATAAAGGTCTTTCAGACATTAATCCATACATGAAATTTTTTTCCTATTAGTAGTATAGCTTTAAAATAAAACTTTTTAATTATGTTAATCTTTAATATAGTGCATATAAAAAATAAGGTTATTATATGAAAATAAAAATTGCAATCATTGGTTCAGGACCTTCTGCTTTTTATACAGCTCAATCTCTTCTAAAAGAAGGGCATGATTATGAAATAGATATAATTGAAAAGCTATTTAGTCCTTATGGCTTAATTAGATATGGTGTTGCTCCAGACCACCAGCATACAAAAAATGTAATTAGAGTTTTTGAAAGAACTTTAAATAATCCTAGTGTAGAATTTTTTGGTGGCCTTGAAATTAATAACTCTCCTTCTATTGATGACTTAATGTTATTTTATGATGCTGTAATAATAGCAACTGGTATGGCCAAGGATATACCTCTTAATATAGATGACAGTAATTTAGATGGATACTATGGGGCAACACAATTTGTAAATTGGTATAATGGTCATCCAGAATATGAAAATTTAAATCCTAATTTAAATACAGATACTGCAATAATCATTGGTAATGGTAATGTAGCCATAGATTGCGCAAGAATATTAGTAAAAACTCCTAAAGAGCTTCAAAACACGGATATAACTGAATATGCAAAACAATCTCGGTTTTGTTCTAAAATAAAAAAAGTCTATATAATTGGAAGAAGAGGGCCACTAGATGCTAAATTTACAACTGTAGAAATAAGAGAGATGGGAGAATTGATTGATTGTGTATCAATATTATCTAAAGGTACACTAAGCTTGATAGATAAAAACTTATTAGAAGAATTACCCAAACAATATAAAATACTAACTTCTTTTGCAGAGAAAAATAATAGCCCATTAAATAAAACGGTAGAATTTAAATTTTACTTAAGCCCCAATAAACTAATTGGTAATGATAAATTATCAAGCGTAGAATTTAAAAATAATGTTTCTAAGAGTGATAAAAAAATTACTATTAAAGCAGGCTTACTAATTAGTGCAATTGGATATCAAGGTGAAAAAATACAAGGAATTAAAACTAATTCTT
>JAQWRB010000085.1 GCA_029243935.1 Alphaproteobacteria bacterium | reverse complement strand
TATCTTATATGGGCGAAACACGCCGGGTAAAAGGGTGCATGTGCAGCAAAAAGTACTTGCTTATTATTTTGATTAAACAGCTCATTCAACTTTTTTGAAATTAATCTTAGAGATAAGACCCCACCCCACGAAAATCCCATTACTCCTATCTTTTTGTGATTAATCATAGGATGCTGAGCCGCAAAATACAGAGCCCCGAACACTTGGCTAAGATTATCATCTGTTCTTTTGGGTCTATCACCCTGGCTAAACATATTAACTTCAAGTGTAGCGATACCTGCCTTCAATAACGCGTCGGAGTAAAACCCGCCTCTACCGTTTTTCTTATAACCGGCACTCCCATGAAGGATTATTACTGCAGGTATCCCCCCGTTGCTGCCCTGTGGTACTTGGAGATCCGCTTCCACCCATGTGGCAGTGGCAAATCGTTTTTGATAGGAGGGCTCTGCTCCCGGAAATGATACAATTTCGGCCGAAAGTCTATTGTTGTCTGATATCATTATGATTAAGCATAGAGATAGCATTAATCTTTGTATAAAAAGTGAGTATTTCAGATTAAGCAAATCGAAGCTCATTATCTTTCGGTCACTAGGCAATTCATTCACTGCTATGAGACCTTTTTTAACGTTTAGTTAAGACTAATTAATTAAAAATCTATACGAAAAAGTTTTTGGATACAAATGGCTTAAATTTCAATCAGGCGTGGTATTTACTTCATCAAATATCTTTATCTCATAAATCATCGCAAATATTTTTCATCAAAAGAAAGCAACCTTACTTGACGCATTAATGAAGCCGTTGGGCGTATGCAATTGATTATAATGAATTATTTTAGTCGCCCCTTAAATCGTGAGTTATCAACGACTTATTTTGCGAAAGCTCTTGTGTTCTGAGCGGTTGCGGTCTATTTTGCGCCCCGTCGGGGTGTAGCGCAGCCTGGTAGCGCATCTGATATACTTGTAGCAATATCAATGACTTAGCAATAATCCCGTACTTTTTGCTGACACATCAATACTACATATTAACACAAGATTCTAATGGCCCGTAATTATAAGAGTATTTGTGGACGGGGATTTCTATCTTTTTTGTAAGGTACTGATATCTATTCTCCAAATGCCTATGCTAGAACGCGCAGTGTTTCCACGTGATTAAGGCGACAGACTATATTGGGGTTAGAAAATGCTCCGCGGAAGTTTATTGCCTCATCGAGTGGAAAATTCTTTACCTAATTAACGCCCGCAATATATTCTTTGATCCCGGCGTCGCATGGATCGTGAAAAATAGCTGGTTGTTCTACATTGAGATCTCTTAATAATTCTCCATTGGCAGTTTGAAATTCATTTGATGGTACGGATGTTGATCGTACCCGTCCAAAATCACACACCAAATTCCGACCAAACTGTAATTGAAAACCAAGTATTAGGATTTCTTATAATCATAGGAATTCGTCAACTAAACTATGTTCGGCTGAAACAGCAATAAAGCCTATAGAAACACGCTATAAAAATGTGATAGCGTAATTGTAGTGAGGCATCAAGAGAGATAGGCCATGGTTCAAATTGCTATGCTTGCTTTCGAAATAAATTTGAAACTTGTGCGTACTGAGTTAAGTACCAAGAAAGGTTTCTTCTCGGCGGCCAAACCTCCGACCACAGATGAGTTACATGCAGGGGTTCAAGAACTTTGGAATTCTGTCGATACATTTGTATATCCAAAAATTCAAGAAACAAGCGGTAACATGAAGCGCTATTTCTATGGTGCCTCTATGATCAATCTAGATTTAGAAGATGGTTCCCATTTTGGTAACTCTTTTTTAGGGCATTCGTTTTTCTTTCCAGAATGGTTGTCTGAAGTCAGAGTTTATCCAATGCCCCAAAATGGTGATCCATTTTTAGACAACCAAATTGTTAATTTACTGAAACAACAAGAGCAAGCAGAAGAATTTGAAGTTGGTATTTGCTACCTAACAGATATGGATCAAGGTAATGCTGAGCAATTATTTAAAGACACTTATTTAAAATTTAATAAATCACAAAAGGGAGAAATTCACCTTATCACAATGGGCCAAAATCATATTTTACATTTTTCGGCAGCTGACTTTTTAACAGAACAAATGCAAGGATCCCTTGCAGGAGAGCCTAGGTGGCGTATACCTGCCGAAGAACTTGATCAGTCGGCTGTGACGACATTTCTGCGTAATTTGGCGATTAACTCAAAGGGAGACCCCTTTGAGCAACAAGTAAATGAGATACTGTTGACTGGTTTACTAGATGGAAACGCGACCTCAGTCCCTCAAACGAGTGGGGACACCAGGATAAGCGCAGAGATATATCAATTTGATAGTGACAAATATCCGGATGGTATTGATGAGCTAATGAAAGATTTGGATCCGGAAGTTTGGGATAGAGGATATCGTTTAGTTACAGATGAAGGCACTTGGTATGAAGTGTATCCTAATTTAGTTATAAGAAAAATTTGGGGTGACTTCGATTTTAAAAAACCTCATTTGGCTGAATTTAAATTTCAATTCGATGGTTTTAAAGCATTCGATGTATCAATGTTTGGTGAATTTGGTCAAATAACCTTTTTTGTTCCAAATTCGGAAGAGGTCTATGATTTAGATGAACTCACTAATATTTTTTATTAATTAATATTTTTAGTTATATTTGTCTATGAAATTACATCAACGCCATCGGGTACTATTGAATGGCAATAAAAAACTGTAACTAATATAGCTAGGTTTTTGGCGACATTTTTTTTCTCCACAAAAAAAGTTATA
>JAQWRB010000059.1 GCA_029243935.1 Alphaproteobacteria bacterium | reverse complement strand
ATGAACCATTAATTAGAAATTTATTGGTCGATTCTGAAGGACTCGTTACTGGTATTAATATTAATGTAATAATGCCAGAAGATCATATAGCAAGTGGTGTTGCTACTATAGAAATTATGCAATATATACGCGCTGAACAAGCAAGGTTCACTGAAGAATGGCCTGATATCGATTTATATGTTTCTGGAGGTGTACCCTTAACACTAGCGTTTACTGAAGTTTCTATGAGCGATATTGGAACTTTGCTTCCTTTAACGCTTCTTGTGATATTTATTATTGCGGGAATTGCTTTGCGAGCCGTTACAGCAGCCTTTTTAACTGCATTAATAGCAATATTAGCAGTTATTGGAATGATGGGTGCAGCTGGATATATGGGAGTTATCATTAATGCAGTAACATCGAACGCTCCTTTAATGTTACTTATTTTAAGTATTGCCCATTGCGTACATATTATTAATACGCAGAGGTTGCAAATGAGAGCAGGTGATGAAAAGAAACAAGCAATTATTGAATCTATAAGAGTTAATTTACAACCAGTATTTATTACTTCTGCTACAACTGCGGTAGGATTTTTATCTATGCATTTTTCAGATTCTCCACCTTTTAGAGAGCTGGGCTATATGTTAGCTGCTGGAAATTTAATTGCTTTTGTTAATGCTGCTGTAGTCTTACCTTCTCTTTTAGCTATATTACCGGCAAAAGTTCAACCAAAGGAAACATATTTTTCTCAAAGAATTATGGATAGATTATCTAATTTTGTAATAGAAAAACAGAAATTTTTATTATCAGTCTTAAGTGTAATAATTGTTATTTTATTGATAGGCATAAGCCAAATAAAATTAGATGATACTTGGACTACTTATTTTGGTAAAGAATTTGAAATTAGGTCGCATTCAGATTTCTTAGAAGATAATTTAACTGGTTTAAATGCAATTGAATATTCTGTCCCTGCAGGTATAGAAGGAGGTATTAATAATCCGGAGTATCTTGCTAATTTAGATAAATTTGCTGATTGGTATAGAATACAAGAAGGTGTAAATCATGTAAGTGTAGTCTCGGATACTATTAAAAGGTTAAATAAAGCTATGAATGGAGATCAAGAATCTTTTTATAAAATTCCTGAATCACAAGAATTAGCCGCACAGTATTTATTATTATATGAGTTGTCAGTTCCATTTGGTTTAGACTTAAATAGTAGTATAAATGTATCTAAGTCTGCAACGCGAATGACGGTATCCGTTACCCATGCTTCTTCTTCACATTTACGAGCGCTAGATGAAAAGGCGCAGGTTTGGTTAGCTGATAATATTCCAGAATTTAAAACAGTTGGATCAGGCTTATCCGTTATTTTTGCTCATTTATCTGAACGGAATATCAATTCTATGTTATTTGGTTCATTTATGGCATTAGTAATTATCTCTTTCATATTAATCTTTGCATTAAAAAGCTTAACAATTGGTATATTAAGTTTAGTGCCCAATATTTTTCCTGCCGCCATGGCTTTTGGTTTATGGGGTTATTTAGTAGGAGAAGTTGGTATCGCTATAGCTGTAGTTGGTGCTATGACATTAGGCATAGTAGTTGATGATACTGTCCATTTTTTAAGTAAATATTTAAGGGGCCGTAAAGAGTTAAATAAGTCTCCTGAAGATGCTACCCGCTATGCATTTTCTTCTGTTGGGTTTGCACTAGTTGTTACGTCCTGTGCATTAGTAGGAGGTTTTATGATATTAGCTAGTTCTGGCTTTAGAGTCAATTCTGACTTAGCACAATTATCTATGATTACTATAGTTTTTGCTTTGTTAGCAGACTTTTTATTCTTACCACCTTTATTAATGAAATTAGAGAGTTTAAAAAATAAATCTAAATAAAAAAGAGGATTAATTAGTATGAAAATATTTATGAAATTTATAGTGTCTATTATGCTTTTATCAATTTGGAATATTTCTCTGGCTGTTGCTGAGACGCCTGAAGAGAAAGGTTTGCGTCTAGCAATTGAAGGAGATTTAACAGGGCAAGGTTTTAAAGATACATTGTCTCAAAGTAAAATGACTCTTAGAAACGCTCAAGGAGAAGAGAGTATAAGAACATTTTCTAATAAAGCATTAGAAATGGAAAATGATGGAGATAAATCTATATTTATTTTTCATCACCCAAAGGATGTTGCGGGTACAGCTATCTTAACTTTTACACATAAATCTGGGCCTGACGATCAATGGTTATATTTGCCAGCATTAAAAAGAGTAAAAAGAATTAGTTCAGACAATAAATCTGGAGCTTTCGTTGGTTCAGAATTTGCCTATGAGGACTTATCTAGCCAAGAGATAGAAAAATATACATATAAATGGATTGAGGATGTACCTTGTCCGGGCGACGAGCAAGAAATGTGCTATGTTTCTGAAAGTTACCCAGTAGATAAATCTTCTGGCTATACAAAAAGAGTATCATGGGTAGATATAAGTGAACATAGAGCTAGAAAAATAAATTATTATGATCGTAAAGATAAGTTATTAAAAACACTTGTGCTTTCGGATTATAAACAATACTTAGAAAAGTTTTGGACGGCCCATACCCTTAAAATGGTAAATCATAATACGAAAAAAGAAACAGATATATCAATTAGTGAAACAGTATATCAAACAGGCTTAAAGGATTCTGATTTTAATCGTCAGACACTTAAACGCGCGCGTTAATGTATTTAAGTGTTTTATCGTTTTTATTAGCTTTCATAACTCCATTCCTTAGTTATGCTAATTTAGAGCCTAGTTTTACTGAGTATAAGGCTGAAATAGCAATAGAAGCATGGATATTTCCTGAATCCCCTCTTTATAAAGGACAGGAACATAATAACTATTCTATTGCTTTTGAACCTGAAATTTACTTTGAATGGGCTGAGGGAAGTAATCTAGTATTTAGACCTTTTATGCGTTTAGATAGTGAAGATAGTAATAGGTCACATATAGATATTAGAGAAGGAATATATTCATGGTATGGAGAGGATTGGGAATCATCTATAGGGATAGGACAGGTATTTTGGGGAGTTACTGAATCAAAAAACCTAGTGGATATTATTAATCAGTTTGATGCAGTAGATGATCCCTTTTTTAAAACAAAGTTGGGTCAACCATTAATGAACTTAACCTTAATTAGGGATAGTGGATATTATGAGTTTTTTATACTTCCTTATTTTCGTGAAAGAACGTCTCCAGGAAAAAAAGGTCGTTTAAGACTTGATCCTGAATTTTCAAAGAATACGACTAAGTTTGAAGGTGGAAGTAAATGGACGCCAGAGCTGGCTTTAAGATGGTCAAACAGTATTGGAAGTTATGACCTTTCTGCACATAGCTTCTTTGGGTATGCAAGAGCACCTTCTATAGATATAAAGTTAGTTGAGGGAAAGCTAAAATATGAACCCAATTATCAAAGGATAAGACAAATTGGAGGCACAGTGCAAAAAGCTGTTGGACCCACTCTTTATAAGATGGAATGGTTAGCTAAGGATGGACAAAAAGACGCTAATTTTAGAAGAGGAGGGTATTTTGCATCAGTTATAGGTTTTGAACATACTTTATATAAAACTATTGGAGATAATGGAGATTTAGGTTTTTTGTTAGAATATAATTTTGATAGTAGAAGATCTAGAGCAAGCGATAGTATGCAAGATGATGTTTTTATTGCTGCTCGATTATCTCTAAATGATTCTGAAGATACACAAATGTTGTTGGGATCCATTGTAGATTTAGATGGTGATGGTCAAATTTATCAGGTAGATTTTGGAAGACGTATTAATGATTCTCTTACTTTTGGTATGCAAGGGGCAATTTATCAGAATGGAAGACCTGGTTCTAATTTATATATTTTACGGCAGGATAGCTGGTTAGAAATTAACTTTAAACAGTATTTTTAATATATTTTATAATGTAAGGTTGATTATTTATTTGGGATAAATATAATCCTTCCTTACTAGATTAATTATATTTATTAGAAAGTTTTTTATGGTGGTTTCTAGAAAAAAAGTAGTAAAAAAAGAGATTACTATTAATAGCTATAAATTAGATGAAAAAGATCCATTTATGTGTAAAGATCAACTTACTTATTTTAGGTTGAAGTTAGAAAAATGGAGATCTGAGGTTATGGCAGATGCAGAAAAAACGCGTCAAAACTTACAAAAAAATAATACTCCTGAAGCTGATGTAGCAGACAGAGCCTCTACCGAAACGGAAAGGGCTATAGAGTTAAGGACTAGAGATAGACAAAGAAAGTTATTAGCAAAAATAAATGGAGCTTTAGCTAGAATTAAGGAAGGTTCATACGGATATTGTATTGAATCTGGAGAACCTATTGGTTTAAAAAGGTTAGATGCCCGGCCTATAGCATTATTGTCTATTCAAGCACAAGAGCGTCATGAAAAGTATGAACGTTCTCATCGCGACGATTAAATAAGAACAAAATAAGAACAAAATAAGAACAAATGTATTGACAAACCTCCTCATAATGTGTTTTAAAATAAGAACAAAACATGATCATTTGTAAATAATACATAAAAAATTAAAAAATTTATTTATAATAATTTTTTAATAGCATAAAAAGATTAGGAGCTTTAAGAATGAGTGTAAAAGAAAATAAACCTGAATTAAGGATAGTAGAAATGGATGATAAAGAAAAAGG
>JAQWRB010000029.1 GCA_029243935.1 Alphaproteobacteria bacterium | reverse complement strand
TTGATAGAAAAGTCACCGTATAATTTTCCACTAACTTCAGATGATATACTAATTTTACTGGAAGATATAACTCTTCCAGAACTTTTTATTCTAGGTTGAATGTCGGTATTTGTGATTATCTGAACTTTTACAGATTTTATTATTTTATGATGACTTAATGTATCATTTAGTCGTGTTTCTCTTATTATTTCAGCATTCTGTTCTCCGTAATTTACTCCCATTCTATAGCTAATAGATGAAATTACTATACATATTAGTAATATCATACCACATGCTATAATTATTAGGATTTTTCTTATATTCATTTTGCAAAATTATTTAAGTATTATTTTTAGTGGAGCCGGGGGGTATCGAACCCCCGTCCAAACAAGGAATTACATAATTTTCTACATGTTTATCTTATTTTGTTTTTCGAGAGAAGTTAGGGAATAAGCAACCAAAACTAATCCTTATCTTCAGAATTTTCATCCGCATACAGAAGATTTATGCAGACTATCCTAACATTAATGATGCCTCTTTTATCAAAGGCGTTAGGAGGTCCTTTGATAGAGACAAAAGCTTATCTAATTAAATTAATTAGGCAGCTAAAGCGTAATTATTTTCGCCAATTAAAAATGAATTTTTGATATTTACGAGCCAAAAAAACAATGCTCGACATGCTTATTATATAACGCATCTTGCTGTCAAATCCAGTCAGCCCCAGTATTTAAAAGAACGTGTTTACAATTTCTGCAAATTTAGTAAATAAGACCTTTTTATCTCCTGCCTTTTCTATTTTTGTAAATAAAATTAATTATAGATGAAAATAGGGATATTAAGAGAAGAGAAAATACCCGAGGATAAACGAGTCTCCTTAACTCCAAATCAGTGTAAAGAATTATTAAAACTATATCCATCAATTGAGCTATATATTCAAAGTAGTAGGTTAAGATGTTTTACTGATAATGAATATGCCAGTATTGGAATTAGAATTGTTGATGATATCTCAAACTGTGATATATTAATAGGGATTAAGGAAGTTCCAATTAGTAGCCTCATATCTAATAAAACATATCTTTTCTTTTCTCATACTATAAAGAAACAGGTATATAATAGAAATATTTTACAAGAAATGATTAAAAAGAAGATAAAGATGGTTGATTATGAGGTGATTAAAAGTATAAATGGGAAAAGGTTAGTTGGTTTTGGAAGGTATGCAGGTATTATAGGAGCCTATAATGGATTGTTAGCATACGGTAAAAAGACAAACAAATATAGTTTAAAACCTGCACACTTATGTGAGGACAGGTTGGAAATGGAAAAAGAATTAGATAACTTAGTCTTTTCTGAAGAAAAAATAATACTTACTGGTAATGGGAGGGTAGGTAGAGGAGCTCTTGAGCTTTTAGAAAAAGCAAATATAAGACAAGTTAATAAGGAGGAATTTGTAGATATAAAATTTAATGAACCAGTTTTTGTTCAGTTAAATACTGAGGATATTAATTTAAAATCTGATGGCAATGCATTTAATAAAAAAGAATTCTATAGTAATCCAAGCGTATATATATCTAATTTCATGCATTATGCCAAGTATGCTGATATTTTTATAGCTGGTCATTATTTTAAACAAGGATCTCCATCATTTTTTACAAAAGAAGACATGAGAAGCTCTTATTTTAAAATCAAAACAGTTGCTGATATATCTTGTGATATAGATGGTCCTATACCTTGCACAATACGTTCCTC
>JAQWRB010000021.1 GCA_029243935.1 Alphaproteobacteria bacterium | reverse complement strand
TGTTTATATTACTCTACATTATATATTTTAATAAAATACAATATTATGTTAATGTAATGTTTCATGCAAAAAAAGAGGTAACAAATGAATAAATTTGGAATTGGTCAACCAGTATTAAGGGATGAAGATATAAAATTTATTTCTGGTAAGGGGTTATATACTGGTGATATTTATCTTGAAAACCAAACTTACATGTATGTTCTAAGATCAAATATTGCCCATGGGGAAATAAAAAATATTGATATTTCTGAGGCACTGAATTCGGAAGGAGTAATTAACATATTTATTGGTAAAGATTTAAGTGAGGCCGGAATAAAAGATATGCCTACTAATTTTAAAGCTAAAAATAAAGATGATTCAGATATGTTCACACCAGAAAGATCAGCAATTGCTATAGATATAGTTAGACATGTAGGAGACCCAATTGCAATTATAATAGCCGAAACAACAGAATATGCTAAAAATGCATCTGAATTAATAGATGTAGATATAGAAGAATTACCTTCTGTAACATCTGCTAGTGAAGCTATTAAAGATGATGCTCCACAAGTATGGAATAATGCTAAAAATAACCTCTGCTTTGATTGGGAAATGGGTGAGGAAGAAAAAGTTAATAAAGCATTTGAAAATGCAGATACAGTAGTAGAAATTGAATTAATTAATAATAGAATAGTTCCAAATTCTATGGAAACTAGAGGAGCTATTGCTTCTTATGATAAAGAGGAAAATAAATACGAGTTGAGATGCTCATCTCAAGGAGTTCATAGCATTAGAGATAGAGTTTCTGAATTACTTAATATTGAAGCTAAAGATCTCAGAGTTATTACAACTGATGTAGGCGGTGGCTTTGGAATGAAGCTTTTTAATTACCCAGAATATATATGCTCTTTATTCGCATCAAAAAAAGTCGGCCGTCCTGTCAAGTGGATTTCAGAAAGAACTGAAGCTTTTCTTTCAGATACGCATGGAAGAGATCACCTAACAAAGGCTAAAATGGCTATAGATAAAAATGGAATATTTTTAGGTGTAAAAATAAATACAACAGCAAATTTGGGAGCATATTTATCTAATTTTGCTATTTTTATTCCTACGCTGGCAGGAACTGCTATGCTAGCAGGGTGTTATAAAACTCCTGCAATATATGTAAATGTACTTGGAGTGTTTACTAATACTCCCGCGATTGATGCATATAGGGGTGCCGGAAGGCCTGAAGCATCTTTTGTAATTGAGAGATTAGTTGATATTGCTGGAATTAAAACTGGATTAGGACCCATTGAAATTAGGCGTAGAAACTTAATTCCTGCTAATGAAATGCCTTATAAAACCGCCTTGAACCATACCTATGATTCTGGAGATTTTATTAGTAACATGGAACTAGCAGTAAAAGACTCAGATTGGGAAAGTTTTAATGACCGTGCAGCTATTTCTCTTAAAAACAATAAGTTAAGAGGAATTGGTCTTTCCACATATATTGAGGCCTGCTCTGGTGGAGGTCCAGAAGAAGCCACCATTATCCTTGAAAAAGATGGAAATATTACTCTGCATATAGGGACTCAATCTAATGGACAGGGCCATGAAACAGCTTATAAACAAATTCTGTGCGAATACTTAGGTGTTAGCCCAGAAAAAATGACCGTCATCCAAGGTGATTCAGACTTGATTGCTTTTGGCTCTGGAACTGGAGGTTCTAGATCTGTTCCAGTAGGGGGAGCAGCCATAAAAGTTGCTTCTGAAAATATAATTGGTCAAACGAAAATTATAGCTGCTAAAAAATTAAATGTAGATGAAAATTTAATAAAGTATAAAGAAGGCTTATTTCTTGTAGAGGGTACAAACCTTACTGTTAGCCTAGAAGACCTTGCTAAGGAAAGTGATGTTCCTATTAAAGTTTCTAATCAATGGACTCCTCCTAATTTTACTTTTCCAAATGGGTGTCATATTTGTGAACTAGAAGTCGATAAAGATACAGGCCATATTGAAATTAAAAAATACACTGTAGTAGATGATTTCGGTTTAGTTATAAATCCCAATATGTTAGCAGGGCAAGTACATGGAGGAATAGCACAAGGTATAGGGCAAGCTATTTATGAAAATACTGTATACGATGAAGAGAATGGACAACTATTGTCTGGTTCATTTATGGATTATGCTCTTCCTAGAGCAGAAGATTTAATTAACGTGGATATTCGATGGAATATGGTGCCATGCGAAACCAATCTTTTACAAATAAAAGGGGCAGGAGAAGCAGGAGCTATAGGTGCACCTCCTGCTATAATTAACGCTATAGTCAATGCTCTAAATATTGATCATATTGATATGCCAGCAACGCCTAATAAAGTTTGGTCAAGAATACATAAGAATTAATTAATCTTACACGAATGCTTCTTCCCATGTACCTTTAGTTGCAGCACGTGAGTATTCAGTTGCTCTGTTTTCAAAAAAATTTGTATGTTCAAGAGAATTCAGCATATCATCCATATAAGGTAATGGATTTTTAAGTATATTATACATTGGTTCTAGTTCCAGTTGCTTCAACCTATTATCAGCTATATAGCGAATATATTGTTTAACACTTTCGGCTTCTAAACCTTCAACACCTCCTAGTTCAAACGCTTTATCAATAAATGCATCCTCATGTTCTATTACTTGAGAACATGCTTTATATAAATCTTTAGCTAACTCTTCTCTTTTTATTTCTGGGTTCTCACTCAAAAAAGTATGAAAAAGTTTTATTATTGAATTTGTATGTAATGTTTCATCTCTAGCAGACCAAGTGACAATTTGTCCCATACCCTTCATTTTATTAAACATTGGAAAATTTAGTAGTATAGCAAAACTAGCAAATAATTGTAAACCTTCTGTAAACGCCCCAAACATTGCTAAAGTTTTTGATATTTCTAGATTTGAAGAAACATTAAAACCTTGCATAAATTCATATTTATCTCTCATTTCCTTAATATGTAAAAATGCTTCATACTCTAATTCAGGCATACCAATTGTATCTAGTAAATATGAGTAAGCGGCAATATGAATGGTTTCTGTATTGGAAAATGCTGATAACATCATACATATTTCTGTAGGCTTAAATACTCTAGAATAATGACCCATGTAACAATTATTTACTTCAACATCCGCCTGCACAAAAAAACGAAATATTTGTGTTAATAAATTTCTTTCTTTATCAGTAAGAGTTTTTTGCCAATCTTTTACATCATCCGCTAATGGGACTTCTTCCGGTAGCCAATGTATTCTTTGTTGTTGAAGCCAAGCATCATAAGCCCAAGGATAATGGAAAGGCTTATAAACCGGATTCGCTGATAGTAAAGACATCTTACATACTCCAAAAATTAATTACTGACATGAAAGACATTCTTCATAATCATTTGAATTTTCTTGATCAGAAATATTATTAGTTGATTGACCCATATTTGATACAACATCTGAACGCTGAATTGACATAGACCTCAAGTAATACATACTTTTTATTCCCTTTTTCCATGCTTGAAAATGAATTTGATGAAGGTCTTTTTTATGTACATCCGCTGCAATGAAAACATTTAAAGATTGGGACTGGCAAATATAAGGCGTTCGTTGTGCAGCCAAGTCTATTAACCAACGTTGATCTATTTCAAAAGCTGATTTAAATACATCTTTTTCATGTTGCGTTAAAAAACCTAAGTGCTGAACTGACCCTTTATTTGTAGTAATAGAAGACCAAATATCATCTGTATCTTTATTTTTTTCTTCCAACAATTGCTTTAAGTGGGGGTTTCTAACATTAAATGAACCAGATAAAGTTTTTTGCACAAAAGAATTGCCCGCAGATGGTTCTATTCCAGGAGAAGCTCCTCCACAAATTATAGATATAGAAGCTGTTGGTGCTACAGCTAATTTATTAGAAAACCTTTCTTCAATCCCAAAATCTGCAGCATCAGGACAAGCCCCCTTTTCTTTTGCTAAAATTTTTGAAGCTAAATCAGCTTCTTCTCTAATTTTTTTAAATATTTTTTTATTCCATGATAATGCTGTCACAGACTCCATAGGAACATTTCTCATTTGTAAAAAGCTTTGAAAACCCATAACCCCTAAACCCACACTTCTTTCTCTCATTGCACTATATTGCGCTTTAGACATTGAATCAGGAGCTCTATCTATAAAATCTTGTAAAACATTATCTAAAAAACGCATAATATCTTCAATCATTCCTGGAACATTCTTCCATTCATCATAAGTCTCTAAGTTTAATGATGAAAGACAACAAACTGCAGTTCTATCATTTCCAAGCCTATCTATACCTGTAGGCAGTGTAATTTCACTACATAAATTTGACATTTTTACTCTCATGCCCGCAAGTTTTTGATGTTGAGGAATATCTGCATTAACCCTATCTATAAATAATAGGTATGGTTCGCCAGTTTCAACTCTAGCTGTTAAAATGCGTATCCATAAATCTCTAGCTGAAACTTTATTTTGAACAGCACCATCCTTAGGGCTTTTTAGGGCCCATTCTTCATTTGCTTCTACAGCACGCATAAATGCATCTGGAATAACTATTCCATGATGGAGATTAAGAGCTTTTCTATTAGGGTCTCCACCTGTTGGACGACGCATTTCAATAAATTCTTCTATTTCAGGGTGCCATACTGGCAGATAACATGCAGCTGATCCACGCCTTAGGCTTCCTTGGCTAATTGCGAGCGTTAAAGAATCCATAACTCTTATAAAAGGTATCACACCTGAAGTTTTTCCATTTTTACCATTTTTTCCTACTTTTTCTCCGATAGACCTTAAATTACCCCAATAAGAACCTATACCACCTCCTCTTGAAGCTAACCAAACATTTTCATTCCATAAATCAACTATACCTTGAAGGCTATCATCAGACTCATTTAAAAAACAAGAAATAGGAAGACCTCTTTCTGTTCCTCCATTAGAAAGTACTGGTGTAGAAGGCATAAACCACAATCTTGACATATAATCATAGATACGTTGTGCATGCGCATCATCATCAGAAAAATAACTTGCTACCCTAGCAAACAAATCTTGAGGAGTTTCATCCGGCATTAAATACCTGTCTTCAAGCGTAGCTTTTCCAAAAGCAGTTAAAAGGTTATCTCGTTCAGGGTTAATTTCTACAGATTTACCTCTTTCAACCTGAACCATATTTAACATATCACCTTGGTTTTTACCTTTATATGAACTTTCTAGACCACTACCATCCATCAACTTTCTCCAAATTAATCTAGCAACACCAGATTTCTGTAATTTTTGCTCCATTTATCCACAGCTGTGGATAATTAAATGGGGATAAACACAATATATAGTTGTTTATATATGTATACTGACAAAATATAGGATCTGGTCAACTAAAAAATAGATGTAACTAATTATTAATTACATTTTTATTTAAAATAGCATTTTTTATAGAACAAATCAAGAACAAAAAGGTTAATTTAATATAATTTTAAGATATTATTAAAAATAACCTTTAAATTATTTTGATTTAAATTCAGAAGTAATATTAATTAACAATATGAAACAGCAACTTTTAATTATATTAAGCACTTTTTTGTTTTCCTATAATTGCCTTAGTCAAAATTTTGAAAAAACTATAGCTATGCATGGATCAACTAATAGACCTAACCAAGAAGCAAGAGACAATAAAGTTAATCCTGATGCTCCAATTAAAGATATATTAAAATTAGCAAAAATTGGTACTTTTAATAGCCTAAACCCTTATATAATTAAGGGTATAGCTCCTCCTGGCTTAAAAGGTTTAGTAGTAGAATCGCTAATGACCTGGAGTCCAGATGAACCATTTTCCCTATATCCTGGCATTGCTGAAAAAATAAAACTACCTAAAGATAGATCATGGGTAGAATTTAAGATTAACAAAAAAGCAAAATTCTCTAACGGGAAACCCATAACAAATAAAGATATTATTTTTTCATGGCAAATATTAAAAAAGCATGGGCGCCCACATACAAGATCATATTATTCTTTAGTAAATAATGTCGAAGAAATTAATAATTATACAATTAGGTTTATATTTTCTGAGAAAAGTAATTTTGAAATGCCCCTAATTATTGGTTTAATGCCAATATTTTCTTATGATTATTGGAATAATCAAGACTTTACTAAAACAACCCTTGAACCATTTGTAAGCTCTGGCCCATATACAATATCAGAAATTAAAACAGGAAAATCCATTACATATTCTAAAAATAAAAATTGGTGGAGAAATAACAGCAAAGATAGTCTTGGTAGACATAACTTTAATAAAATAAAATACGACTTCTATAGGGATAAAAACATAGCTTTGCAAGCCTTTTTATCTGGAGAATACGATATAAATATAGAAACTGACGCTGTAAGATGGGCAACTTCATACCATGCAAATTCTAAAAACAAAATAACAAAAAAAACATTTCTAAAACTATCCCCATCAGGAGTAGAGGCCATAATATTAAATTCTAGAAAACCACCTTTTCAAGATCGAAATGTTAGAAAAGCAATATCCATATTATTTCCTTATGATTTTATCAATAAAATCTTAAATCATGGTTTATTAAAAAAAACATATGGACCTTGGGATAATAGTGAATTAGCAGCTACTTCTACACCTAGTGAAACTACTTATAAAGTATTAGAAAAATATAGTGATATAATAAGCAAAGAAGCCTTAAAAAATATAAATAAAAAAGAATTAGATAAAAGAGAAGCAATTAAAAAATCCATATCTATGTTAAAAAAATCAGGGTGGCTTTTAGTAAATAATAAAATGACAAATATTCATACAGATGAAATTTTAAGCTTCGAGGTAATTACTAATCAAAATAGAATGGAAAGATTGTTATTAGTATGGAGAGATAAGCTAAAAAAAATTGGTATAGAATTATCAATTAAAGTATTAGACAGCTCACAATTTCAAAGTCGTATTCAAACTTTTGATTTTAGTGCAATAATCTTTGAATATTATATGTCCTTATCTCCTGGCAATGAACAATCTATTTATTGGGGAAGCTGGGCTGCAGAGCAAAATGGTTCGAGAAATTATGCAGGAATAAAACATCCTGCCATAGATGAAGTAATTAATAAAATAACAAATGCGAGAAATAGAGAAAAACTTATACAATATACAAGGACATTAGACCGACTGCTTAGAGCAGGAAATTGGATGATACCTCTTTTTCATGATAATTTGCATAGAATAGCGTTTAAATCTGAAATTCAAATTCCAGATACAATACCTCTATATGGATTTAACCCTTGGACTGCATGGAAAAAATAATTTTAATTTATTGTATTTTTCTTTTTAATTGCTTATTAAGCCCTAATTAGAATTAAGAGAAATATATGACATTTAAGGTAAAAATCTTAGGCAAAAAAGAAATTATTGTCGATGCGGGCAACACTATACTTGAAGCCGCTTTGGACCAAGGTATAGATTTTCCACATGGATGCAGAACCGGTAACTGTGGAGCATGCAAATCAAAAAAAATCTCTGGTGAAATTGAAATGTCACCATTTTCAGAATTTGCTTTAGAAACTGAAGAAGAAAAACTAGGCTTTATATTAGCATGTAGATCAGTGCCCTGGAGTGACTGTGAAATTAAAATTGTGGATGATCAACAAAATGACGACTTAGATGGCATTAAGATCAAAAAATTGGAATATATAGTAAGTAGATTTAAAAAAGTTACTAATGATATATATATATTAAATTTACAAATTACTTCTAACGAAGAATTTACATTTAATGCAGGACAATATGCAGAATTATATTTTGACCAATGCAAAGAAAAACATTTCTCGATGGCTAACTCTCCTAATTCCAATGAATTAGAATTTCATATAAAAACTCTTGATGGAGGAGAAGTAAGTAATTACGTAAAAACTATTTTAAAAATAGGAGATACTGTTAAAGTGAAAGGTCCATTTGGTAATGCTTATTTAAGAAATAACCATAGAGGTCCAATTATTGCTGTTGCTGGAGGAACAGGCTTAGCACCCATCTTATCTATTATTAAAGCTAGTCAAGAAATAGAAATGAAACAGCCTATCCAAGTATATTATGGAGCTCAATCAGAAATGGATCTATATTTTTTAGAACAATTTGAAGAAATGACGAAAAAAAATAAAAATTTATCTTTTTTTCCTGTGGTTATGGAAAATTCTGGAAATAAAACATTTAGAAAAGGTTTAGTTACCGATGCAGTAATAGAAGATATTCAAAATTTTGACGGATATAAGGCTTATTTAGCAGGTCCTCCTAAAATGGTAGAAGCAGCAGAAAAAATACTTACCTCTCTCGGTATCAGAAAAGTTGATATGCATTCAGATGCGTTTTATACTCCATATGATGAAATTAAGGATACATAATGAGCAATAAAATACTTAAACAAAGAACTGCAATAGTTACAGGAGGCGCTAGAGGAATAGGGAAAGCCATTTCAGAAAATTTAGCTAAAGAAGGATGTAATGTAATAATTATTGATCCTGGATATACCATTAACGGGAATCATGATGAAAAAAATATAGCAGAAAATATAGCTGAAGATATTCGTAATAAATATAATACGGAAACTTTAGCAATTACAAAAGACGTTTCAAATGAAACAGATATGCAAAAATCTATAGAAACAATAATGAGAAAATTTAATAATATAGATATTGTAGTAAATAATGCAGCCATACTTAGGGATGGTTTTGTTTTTAAATATTCTCTAGAAGACTGGAAAAAAGTAATAGATATTAATCTTACTGGTGCATTTAATTTAATAAATAAGACAAGTAAAATTATGAAAGAACAATCTAAGAAAGATAATAATTACAATCATGGTAGAATTATAAATATAATTTCTACAGCTGGTATATGGGGAAATTTCGGTCAAGCGGCATATGCATCAGCTAAATCTGGTTTAATTGGTTTAACTAGAGTGGCGGCCCTAGATCTTCAGCGATCACGTATCACTTGCAATGCCATTGCTCCTTTTGCATCTACCAGAGTCACCGAATCCATTAAACCTCAAAATGAAGCCCAAGAAAAATATAAAGAGTCTGCCTTAAAAATTGAGGCAAAGTATGTTGGAGATTTAACTACTTTTTTATCTTCTGATCAAGGAATGAAATATTCAGGGCAAATCTTTGGTGTTAGAGCAAAAGAAGTATTCTTGTTTAATCAATCGCGTCCAATTTATAATTTTATTCGTAAGAAAAGTGATAGTAACAATGATTTAGAAGAAGGGTTTAAAAATCACTTTGATCAAAATTTAACAGCACTTGAAACAGACTTAGAAGCTTTCTCAACAGAACCAGTTATAGACTGAGAACATAGGAGACAATTATGACTATAGAAATGCAAAGCCCACAAGTTAAAACATGCGAAGACCTTAAAAATTATCCTAAAGAATTTAAAGAAGCCATTGTAAAAATAGTTAGAAGTCATGCAGTAAATGAATTATATGGAGCAAGAGTTTTTGACGAACCCGCTATTGCATTAGCTCCTAATCCATATGCTAAATGGTTAACTTGTAGAGTAGCCATGGAGGAATATGGACATCATGTGCGTTTTAGAGAATTAGGAGAAAAGTTAGAAATACCAGAGAGAGATATGACACCAGAAGGGAAAAACCCACTATCTATTTTTGAATTTCCACTAGAAACATGGGCTGAATTTTGCGTTATTAAATTATTAGCCGATTTAGCTGAAATACTGCAAGTAGAAGATTTATTGGAATGCTCATTTCATCCCTTAAAAAATGTTGCAAGAATGACTATGCCTGAAGAAAAATTTCATGCAAAATTTGGCGAAGACTTTACTAAAGAACTTATTGCTACTGAAAAAGGAAAAAAAGAAATACAAGACGCTATAAATAGATATTATCCCATGCTTCCAGCATTCTTTGGTAGGGCAGAATCAAAAAATAATGCCCTTTATAGAAAATGGGGTATTAAAAAAAGAAAAAATGAAGAGATGTTAGAAGATTATCTAAAAATGACCCATGAATTAGTAGTTAATAAATTAAATTTAGAACTTCCTAGCATTAATTAAATATTAATATTATTCTCAGTCTACACAATCTAATTATAAGAGGTAGGCTTTGAAAAAAAATAATTTTTATGAAAATATTAGTAAATTAAATATGGCTCCATTATGGGAGGTTTTATCTAATCTCGTAACACCTGAGCCTAATACAAGAACTAAATCACATATTTGGTACTGGAAAGATACAAAAAATCATGTTCTAGATTCGGGGTCAATAATATCAGCTGAACAAGCAGAAAGAAGAGTATTGATATTAGAAAATCCAAATATGAGAGGTGAAAGTAGAATTACAGATACTCTCTATGCTGGCCTACAGCTAATACTTCCTGGAGAAATAGCTCCTAGTCACAGACATACTCAATCAGCTCTACGTTTTGTAATGCATGGTGATGGTGCTTATACTGCTGTAGATGGAGAGAAAACTATTATGCGTCCTGGAGATTTTATTATTACACCTTCTTGGACTTGGCATGATCATGGCAATCAATCCAAAGAACCTATGATTTGGTTAGATGGTTTAGATATTCCCATGGTTAACCATTTTTCTTCGAGCTTTGCTGAAAAATTAGGAGAAAGCGCTCAAGAATTAAAAAGATTAGAAGGAGATTCTTTAGCTAGGTATGGTTCTGGATTACTACCGGTTGATCACAGATTATTTGAAAATAGGGCCTCTCCCGTTTTTTCTTATCCATACGAACGAACTAAAGAAGCCTTAGATAAAATGAAAAGAGCAGATGAATGGGACAAATGCCATGGGCTTAGACTTAAATACGTAAACCCCTCAAATGGTGGACATGCCATACCTACAATGGCCACCTTTATGCAGTTACTTCCTAAATCATTTTCTGGAAGCCCATATAGAAGTACTGATGGAACAATTTATTCTGTCGTAGAAGGTTCTGGAGAAACATCTATAGATGATAAAGTATTTCATTGGAGCAAAGGTGACATATTTGTAGTACCTCCCTGGGCAAAACTAAAACATACAACCAAAGAAGAATCTGTATTATTTTCTTTTTCTGACAGACCAGTTCAAGAATTATTAGGCCTTTTTAGAGAAAAGTCTTATACATAATATGTATTCAAGATCTTTAAATAAAATTGAAGACCTTACTTCTTCTATTTCAGACATACCATGGTTCAAGAGCACTGGAAAAAATATGGATAGTCTTCTTAAGAATATTGTAAAAAATTACTGTAAAAAAATAGGAATAAGTGAGAAAATAAAAAATATTCGAAGTTGGGAAGATGCTATTCAAATAATTAATAGTGACAAATGGAATAGGAGTTGCTGGGAGCTTGAAGAAAAAGAAAAATCTAATTTAGTAAATATTTTATTAAAAAATATTTCGGAAAAAGAATTACTTAATTGCTTAAATATTCTAACTATTGAAACCACTAAAATAATAGAAAAATATTCTATAGAGAACTTAAAAAATAATGATATAAAATATCATTATTTCACAAAAGTAGCCGCTGGTTCTGCAGCAATTTCTTGCTATCAAGCAGCACTAGCACTTGCAGCAAATAAAGGTCCAAATCATATTTTTATATCAAAGTTTCAACTTTTTAAAGCAGGGCATTGGCCATTAATTGTTACTGATAATAGTTTAAATATTTTTTAATAACTGAAATAAAAGAATGAATATAAATATATTTAGCAAAATTGAAGAAAATGCAATTAATGGTAATTACATAGATAATATTGCAATTACGCAAATAATTTCTCTAAAAAAAACTGAAACTATTTCTTATAAAGGTTTATTAGAATTAAGTAAAAAAGCAAGCATAGCTTTATTAGAATTGGGAATTAAGAGAAATGACAAAATATTTATAAATGGTAAAAGTAGTATAAACTTTATCTCAATATTTTTAGGTGCATTAAAAATTGGAATAATACCAATACCAGGAAACCCAGAACTTTCTCCGCAACAAACTAATCATATACTAAATAATAGCAAACCTGCTTTAATTATATCAGATAAAAAAATTAAAAATATAAATCTTAATTTTAATCATAAGCAGTTAAACAATAAGCAATGGAAAAAACTAATTTATGAGGTCAGACTAAAAAGCATTAATACTTATATATCAAAAATAAATGATATTGCTTTTTTAATATACTCATCAGGCACAACTGGTTTACCAAAAGCAATCGTACATCGACACCAATCTATTTTAAATACCTATTTTTTACATCAAAATATTTTAAAACTTAAAGTAAAAGATAAAATTTTTACAACTTCTAATTTATTTTTTGCTTATGCTTTAGGAAATAATTTTTTTGCTCCATTACTGATTGGGCTTAATACAATTTTTAATGATAGTATTATAGAAAACCTTACTGAAATAATTGATAAGCATCACCCAAAAGTAGTCTTTAGTGTACCTACTATTTATAGAAGATTATTAAAAGATCCAAAAACAAATATAAAAACATTGTTTAATGTAAAATATTTTGTTTCTGCAGGAGAAAGAATACCTGATAAACTTTATAATGAATGGAAAGATATAATTGGATCTCCTCTCTTAAATTGTTATGGCACAACTGAAACACTAGCTATAGTTATTGCAACCATACCTAATAAATCTAAAATAGGAAGCACTGGAAAACCAATTACAACTATTGAAACAAAATTAATAGAAAAGAATGGAAAAGAATCAAACAAGAAAGGCATTTTATACCTTAAACATCATAGCTTCTCAAAAAAATATTTAAATAATAAAGAAAAATCTCTAAAAACCTTTAATCATGGATGGATAAAAACAGGAGATATTTGGTCATTAAAAAATAATGATTGGTATTATCAAGGGAGAGAAGATGATCTTATTAAAGTTGCAGGCAAGTGGGTAAACCCTAAAGACTTAGAAAAAGAAGCTTCAGAGGTGAAGGAAGTGATTGATTCATTTTGTATAACAGCAGAATCTGAAGAAGGAACACATAGACTTGCTTTATTTTTATATATTAAAAATAATAAAAATGAAAATTTAATAATAAAACTAGTAAAAAATAGAATATCTTCTTTTCCAAAGTATAAACAGCCTTATTGGATTAAAACTATTACTGATGTACCACAAACAGCCACAGGAAAAATTAAGAGAAATGATTTAAAAATATTAATAGAGAGATAAATATAATGTCTATAACAAAAATATATAAAATAAAAGTTGAATGGGGTGATTGTGACCCATATGGAATAGTTTTTTATCCTAATTTTTATAAGTGGATGGATAGTTCTCAATGGAACTATTTTAATAAAATCAAACAACCTATTACAAGACTCGAAAAAATATATGGTATTGTAGGTCTTCCTCTACTTCATACAGAAGCTACTTATATAGCGGCATGTTATAGGGAAGATCTACTTAAAGTTGAGACTACTTTAGTAAAAATAACTAAATCAACCTTAAAGCTTGAGCATGTGATTAAAAGGAAAGATAAGACCGTATGTTATGGATACGAGACGCGTATTTGGGCAAAGAATATAGGGGGACGAATAGTATCAGAACATATACCAAGAGAAATTAGAACAGTTTTTAATCAATATTTATCAAACGAAACAGCTAAATAGTATGAGCCAAATATCTATATGCTAATCTAGCTGCTGCAAGATCAGATAAAGCATCACCTACAGACTTATATATCGTTATTTCTTCATTATTACTCCTCATAAATTTGTTATTGTTAATAAGTTCTTTTATATCTGCTCTAATATTATTTTTTACTATAAAACCCAGATTTATTGCATTTATTAAGTCACCTGCTTCTTCTAAAACTGCTTTCATATTATCAACATATATATTCCCTAGAGAAAACCCATAAGGCTCTAATTCAGCCATTGATTTTGTATGCGCACCCACCAAATCAATATGAGCATTTTTATTCAACCAAGACCCCAAAATAAATTCTTTTTTAGCTGATGTTACACTAGTAATAATATCAGCTTCTCCACAAGCTTTTTCTAAATTATTAACTACTGAAATTTTAATGTCATTATTTTTATAGTTATTAACAATACTTTGCGCTTTAGTATAATCTCTTCCCCATATTAAAACCTCTTCAATTGGCCTTACATAACAGTGTGCTTTAATCATATATGGAACTAATGCACCTGTTCCTAATACTAATAATTTTTTACTATTTATTTTAGACAAATATTTGGAAGCGATAGCACTCATAGCAGCAGTTCTCTGATTGGTTAATTCTGTTCCATCTATAACTGCTTTAACTTTTCCATTTTTAGAATCAAAAAGCACATATAATGCATTGACTCGGGACATACCTAATAAAGAATTAAAAGGAAAAACATTTAGTAATTTTATTCCATAATCTTCTCCATTTAAAAAGGCTGGCATTAGCATAAATTGAGAAAAATTATTATCCTGTTTTAAATAATCTATGTTATGAATATGTCTTAAGGGTACCTTTGAATCTTTTTTATATATTGATTCTATTTCTTCTATAAGAGCTTTAACAGAAAAATTACTTTGTATACCTTCTTCAGAAATAAAGATCATACCTTAAAACCTATTATATAAATATTAATAAATCTATGTTTATAATTATTAATAATTTTGCTATTGTTTATTATATTAACATAAAGAAAAATTATATGGTTAAATTAGATAAAATTTATACTAGAGGGGGAGATAAAGGGAAAACCTCTTTAGGAAATGGTGAACGTGTTGATAAAAATTCAATTCGTGTTGAAGCTTTTGGAACAGTAGATGAATCTAATTCTGTATTGGGCATTGCTATTATTAATCTTAAATCTCCATTTAAAGAAATGGTTTTTAGAATTCAGAATGATTTATTTGATTTAGGTGCGGACTTGTGTGTTCCAGAGAATAAAAAATTAGATTACGAACCACTAAGAATTACTCAATTTCAGGTAGATAGACTAGAGAAAGAAATTGATACTATGAATTCTCGTTTAAATACCCTTAAATCATTTATCTTGCCAGGAGGTACACTGGAATCTTCTTACTTACATCTTGCAAGAACTACCACAAGAAAAGCAGAAAGACTTATGGTTGAGCTTAGCCAAAAAGAGAATATTAATCCTATAAGTATTAAATATATAAATAGATTATCAGATCACCTTTTCGTTCTTGCCCGTTTAGTAAATAAAGATAATAACCAACCTGATATTTTATGGGTACCAGGAAAAAGTAGAAAATAATAATAAATGTAGTCCTTGAGTATCTTATATTTTTATGAGTATAGTTATTATTCACAATATTAACAATTACAGAAAGAGTTATTATGCCTATTATAAATAGAATTTCAGAGTTTCATGAGAAAATGATTGAATGGAGACAAGATATACATAGTCATCCTGAACTAGCCTACCAAGAAAAAAGAACAGCTAATAAAGTTGCAGAACTTCTTAGAGAATTTGGAGTTGATGAAATCCATGAAGGTATAGGCGGAACAGGTGTGGTAGGAGTTATTAAAAATGGTGACGGACCTAAGATTGGACTAAGAGCAGATATGGATGCCTTACCTATTACGGAAGCAAATCAATGTAACCATGTATCAACTAACAAAGGAGTAATGCATGCCTGTGGACATGATGGACATACCACTATGTTACTTGGGGCAGCACGTTATTTGTCAGAAACAAGAAATTTTAAAGGGGAAGTAATTCTAATATTTCAGCCTGCAGAAGAAGGTTTTGCTGGGGCTAAAGCTATGATAGACGATGGCTTATTTGAAAAATTTCCTGTGGATTCAATATATGGGATGCATAATATGCCAGGTTTAGAAACAGGACATATAGCAGTTGGACCTGGCCCAAGAATGGCAGCAGCAGATAATTTCGAAATAAAAATTAACGGCAAAGGATCTCATGCTGCTATGCCTTATCAATCTATAGACCCTATTGTTTGTGGGTCAGCAGTTGTACAAGCTATTCAATCATTAGTATCTAGGAATGCTGATCCAAGAAAAACTTTAGTAGTATCAGTTACACAATTTAATTCTGGTCATGCTAACAATGTAATACCAGATTTTGCAAACCTAGCAGGAACTATTAGATATTTTGATAAAGATACATCCGAATTTATAAGAAAAAAATTTCCTAAAATAGTGAAAGATGTTTGTGAATCATTTGGGGCGATAGCTGAAATAGATTATAAAGAAGGATACCCCCCAACAATTAATGACAATGATGCAGCTATTTTTGCTTTAGACATAGCAAAAGATATAGCAGGTGAAAAAGCTACAGATAAACAGCCACCAAGTATGGGCTCTGAAGATTTTTCTTATTTCTTACAAAAAAAACCAGGTGCTTATGCCTATATAGGTAACGGTAATTCAGCTTCACTTCATAATCCTTCATATGACTTTAATGATGAAAACCTTTCTATTGGTGCATCATTTTTATCAAAAATTGCTGAAAAAGCTCTAAGTAAAAATTAATCAAATATAAATATTTAAAGGAGATATAAATATGTTGAATCATTTTTCTATTCCAAAGGAATCTTTTAATGGTCCTGTTTTAATTACTGGTGCTGGAGGTTGCATCGGTGCTTGGACAACCGCTATGCTATTAAAAGCCAATATTGAAGTTATTGCTTTTGATTTGACTAGCAATAAAAGAAGACCAGAATTACTTATTAGTCACGAAAAACTATCGAAAGTTCCTTGGGTTGAAGGAGATATATCGAACACAGAAACAGTTATATCCACAATAGAAAAATATAAACCTGAATCCATAATTCATCTTGCTGCTCTGCAAGTACCTTTTTGTGCAGCAGATCCAACTACAGGAGCAAAAGTTAATGTTGTTGGAACTGTAAATATAATGGAAGCAGCAAAACAAAATTCTATAAAAAGAATTGCACATGCAAGCTCTATGGCTGCACATTCTTTTATTCCTGGTTCAGATTCATTAAAAACCCTTTATGGAGCATATAAAATGTGTGATGAGCAAATCTCAGAAGTTTACTGGCAAGACCATAAAGTACCAAGCGTATGTCTTAGACCAGCTATTGTGAATGGAGTAGGAAGAGACCAAGGAATGACTTCAAAACAAACAGTTGCAATGCTTGCAGCCGCACTTGGAGAACCTTACGATATTCCATATACAGGTTATGTTTCTCATCTGTCTGCTGCTGAAGTAGCTTCCGCTTTTATTCATAGTGTTTCCTATGAAGGGGATGGAGCTTTTGTATTTGATATTTTTGGAGAAAGTATAAATATAAATGATACTATAAAAATGATTAATGAAATCAAACCAAATGCAAATATTACATCTTCTGGATCCGAGATGCCTTTTCCTAGTAAGCTTTCAGATATACCACTAAGGAAACATCTTAAAAAAAGAGTTTCTGACTATGGTAGCATAAATACTATGACAATGATATCTGAGACAATAGAGGCTTTTGAAGTGCTAATTCAATCAGGAAAAATTGATAAAAGCTATCTTAAATAAGGAATAAAGGGATGAGTTGGATTAATGAAGTAAACGAAATAAAAAAACGTCTCAAGCTTATTAAAGAAATGGGAGGTAAAGACAAAATTAAACGCCAATATGATGCTGGAAGAACTACCGTAAGGGAAAGAATAGATGCATTGGTTGATAAAAATAGTTTTAAAGAAATAGGAAAGCTCACCGGTCTAAGCGAATATGATGAAAATGGGAAATTAAAAAAACTCACCGCTGCTAATTCCGTTATAGGGCACGCAAAAATTAATACCGTACCTGTAGTTATTTATGGAGATGATTTTACCATTAGAGGCGGCGCATCTGATGCTGCAATTCATGAAAAAATGATCACCGCAGAACGTTTTGCTAATGAGTATAGACTCCCATTAATACGTCTTATTGAAGGCACAGGTGGAGGAGGTTCCGTAAAATCTCTTGAAAAAGACGGTTATACATATGTTCCAGCAAATCCAGGTTGGGATTGGGTAGTTAGTAATATGGCAACTGTTCCAGTAATTTCATTAGGATTGGGACCAGTAGCAGGATTAGGCGCAGCAAGGTTAGTTAGTAGTCATTACTCTGTAATAGTAAAAAATATGAGTCAAGTTTTTGTAGCGGGTCCTCCCGTAGTAAATAGATTAGGAGAAACAGTAACAAAAGAATCTTTAGGTGGTAGTCATGTCCATGGTAAAAATGGAGTGATTGATGATGTTGCCAATAGTGAAGCTGAAGCATTAGCAATGGCAAAAAAATTCTTAAGTTACCTTCCTTCTTCTACTTTTCAACTCTCCGAAAAAATAAAAAATAATGATCCCATAACTAGGAAAGATGATTGGTTAATAAGCGCAATTCCTAAAAATAGGAGATCAAGTTATGAAATTCGCCCAATTATAGAAAGCGTTACAGATAAAAATAGTTTCTTTGAAATCGGAAAAAATTGGGGAACATCTTCTGTTTCTGGATTTGCGCGTTTAGATGGTTGGCCAATAGTAGTTTTAGCAAATAATCCTCAGGTGTATGGTGGAGGATGGACAGCTGATGCCGCTCTAAAAATTATAAGAATATTAGAAATTGCGGAAACATTTCATTTACCTGTAGTTCACTTAGTTGATAATCCAGGTTTCTTGGTAGGCACACATGGTGAAAAATCAGGGACTATACGGCATGGAGCAAGGGCATTAGCAGCAATCTATCAACTTAGTACTCCAATATGTTCTGTCATATTAAGAAGAGCATTCGGTGTCGCTGGTGCAGCCCACATGAATCATACTAAACATAAATATAGATTTGCATGGCCGTCTGGTGATTGGGGGTCGTTGCCAATTGAAGGGGGAATAGAAGCAGCTTATAAATCAGATTTGAAGGAATCTGATAATCCAGAACAACTATTAAATGACATAGAAAAAAGACTTAATCATATTAGGTCTCCCTTTAGAACAGCTGAAAAATTTTCTGTTGAAGATATAATTGATCCAAGAGATACAAGAAAAGAGTTATGTGATTGGATTAGTTTGGCAGTAAAAAACAGAAAAGCAGGCCCTGTATCTTTTGGAATGAGACCATAATAAAGATATTTTTATAAATAAAAAAGTGTTAAGCAAAATAATTCTTTGTCACCTTCAATATAATTAGAAAAAAAAGGTATATAAATGAATAAAAATAGATATAATATAGCTGTAATTCCAGGCGATGGAATTGGCACAGAGGTTATGCCAGAAGCACTTAAAGTACTTAATATTATTTCAAAAAAATATGATATAAACCTAAATTTTGACCACTTTGATTTTAGTTCATATGAATACTTTTCAAAACATGGCAAGATGTTACCTGATAATTGGAAAACACAAATTAGTAATCATGATGCTTTATTATTTGGAGCAGTTGGCCTACCAGATAAAATTCCTGACCATATTTCATTATGGGGGTCTTTACTTAAATTTAGAAGAGAATTTGATCAATATATTAATTTAAGGCCTGTAAAATTAATGCCAGGTGTGCCTTCTCCACTTGCTAATAGAAAGCCCGGAGATATAAATTTTTATATTGTCAGAGAGAATACAGAAGGAGAATATTCTTCAATTGGTGGGAGAATGTTCCCAAATTCAGATAGAGAAATTGTTATGCAAGAGACGGTAATGTCAAGAATTGGTGTTGATAGAGTTTTAAAATTTGCTTTTGAATTAGCTGATAATACAGAAAAAAAACATTTAACTTCCGCCACAAAATCTAATGGTATATCTATTACAATGCCTTATTGGGATGAAAGAGTTGAAGAAATGGCTACAAACTACCCTAATATAAAATGGAATAAATATCACATAGATATATTATGTGCTCACTTTGTTTTAAACCCAGATAGATTTAATGTAGTTGTTGCATCAAACTTATTTGGAGATATTTTATCAGATCTTGGTCCAGCATGCACAGGAACTATTGGGATTGCTCCATCAGGGAATATTAATCCAGAAAGAAAATTTCCTTCATTATTTGAGCCTGTGCATGGTTCTGCTCCAGATATAGCTGGAAAAGGAATAGCTAATCCTATAGGACAAATATGGTCTGCAGCCATGATGTTGGACCACTTAGGTTTTAAAGAAGCATCTAAAAATATTGAGAAAGCTATAGAACAGGTACTTAGTAAAAAACAATATAGAACAAAAGATTTAGGTGGTAATGCTAACACTATAGTTTGTGGTAATGCTGTAGTTGAAGCAATACAATCTACATTGATTCAATAAATTATTTTTTAAATAGAATATCATCAATTATAGATAAAGATATTAAGAGAATAATGATAAAAAAAATTGCGATTATTGGTGGTGGACCATCGGGGCTTATGGCAGCAGATATTTTATCTGCAAATCGGTATAAAGTTACTATCTATGAACGTAAACCTACTTTTGGGCGCAAATTTCTTATGGCTGGCCGCGGAGGTTTAAATATATCACACTCAGAAGATTTACATAATTTTGTAAAAAAATACGGTACAAAATCTTTTATTTTCAAAGAAATTATTGATAATTTTTCACCTCAAAATTTACGTGATTGGTGTGAAGGATTAGGAGAAAAAACTTTTATTGGTTCAAGTGGACGTATATTTCCTGAAAGTTTTAAAGCATCTCCTCTTTTACGCGCGTGGATTTCTCGGCTTGAAAAAAAGAATGTTGTTTTTAAACTAAATCATGATTGGCAAGGTTGGAACCAAAATAATCTCATCTTTAATACAAAATATGGAGAGATTTTTACTCATGCGGATGTTACGCTTCTTTCCCTGGGTGGCGCATCATGGCCAAAACTTGGTTCCGATGGCTCTTGGGTAAATATTCTTAGAAAACAAGGTGTTGTTGTCGCTCCCTTGCGTCCATCAAATTGTGGTTTTGTAACAGAATGGTCAGATATTTTCTCAAAACGTTTTGAGGGAAAATCATTAAAATCAGTAATATTATCTTTTAAAGGTAAAAAAATGCGTGGTGAATTTGTTATTACAAAAAATGGAGTGGAAGGTAATACTATCTATGCTCTATCCTCATTATTAAGAGAAGAAATAAGTGCCAATGGGTCTGCACAACTCACAATTGATTTAAAGCCTGATTTCAGCGTTGAGGAAATTAAAAAACGTTTACAAAAACCAAAATTAAAATTATCTATGTCAAATTATTTACGTAAGACTTTAAATTTATCTAATGTGGCAATTGGGTTGCTCATGGAATTACCGAATAGAAAGAATTTTAATAATTTCACACCAGAAAGTATAATATACGCCATTAAATTTTATACGCTTAATCTGCACAAACCATTTACATTAGACCGGGCGATCTCAACAGCGGGTGGGGTTACTTTTAACTCTATTGATGAAAACTTTATGCTCATCAATAAGCCAAATGTTTTTATTGCTGGTGAAATGTTAGATTGGGAAGCTCCAACGGGTGGATACCTTTTACAAGCCTGTATAGCCACTGGTGCCTATGTCGCAAATACTATTATAAAAAAAATATAATAAATGATCTAATTGTGATACTAAGACGTATACTTTTATAAAGGAGAATATTTATGTTAAAAGAAACCTACGCGCTTTTGATGAGCCCAAATAAAAACCCTTTGAGACATTTGCCTAAAATAGTACGTTTTCAATTTATGACCACTTTAGCTTTTATGTGGTCATTAATATTCACTCTGTGGATAGGTTCTATTGCATATTTTGGTCCGTCAGTAATAATTCACCTGCTAATTTTAATTGGCGTATTTTTTACTGCAGATGTTTTTCGTAAAGCGAAAAAAAATAAAGAGTAAAAATATAACTGTTAATATAGAGTTTTTTAAACTACTTAGTAACAATTTTAGATAGTAAGAGTAATATACATATTTCTATCTAATTCTTCCTATAATCATAGTCATAATAATTTATAAAAGCTAATCAGCCGCACCATAATGCGCAACTTACAGTTATTTGTTTTTATAACCTTAAAATGAAATATTTTTCTATTAAAAATATTGATTATCTTTTATATAATTTTTTTGATAAATTATTTTATTCTTAACCTAATAATTGTCGAATAAAGGAAAAATATTGAATGATAACTGAATATATGAAGAAAGATGTATCTAATATTCTTTCGGTAATCAACAATGCTGCATTAAAGTATAAGGGGGTTATACCAGATAATTGTTGGCACGAACCTTACATGTCGGAAGAAGAGCTTCTCAATGAATTTGATAGTGGGGTTCGTATGTTTGGGTACAAAAAAAATAATATCTTAGTTGGGGTAATGGGTATTCAGGAATTAAAAGATATTACTTTAATAAGGCATGCCTATACATTTTCTACTTATCAAGGAATGGGTATAGGAAAATTATTATTGCAATATTTATTTAGAATCAACAAAAGTTCTATTTTATATGTCGGCACATGGAAAGAGGCAACTTGGGCAATTCAATTTTATGAGAAATTTGGTTTTGTTACACATAAAAGAAAAAAAACTATTGAATTACTTAAAAAGCATTGGAAGGTTTCCTTAACACAAATTGAAAATTCGGTAGTTTTAGAAAAATAAATCTACAATATTTTTTTGTGTAATTTATCGTAATTTTAGATTTCTTATTTACAAAGATACGAAACAATTTTTCATAATAGAAAGCTAGCATATTAATATAAATTAAAAAAGAATAATACGATGGTGGATATATCTCATCAATACCAAGGTCCATATATTATATATGAAAGTAAACAATAAACTTTTTATTATCTATAACTTCTTCTTTTTTTATTTTTGAGCCTATTTTTTCAGCTAATAATATTGACTTTTTATTTCCTTCCAATATATGACTAGCTAAACTAGAAAAGTTAAAATTTTCAATAGTATAATCTCTAACAGCTATAGCTGCCTCATAAGCATAACCTTTGCCTTCATAAGCCTCAAATACTTGCCAGGCTAAATCCGGCTCATTAAACATAGCAGGTTTTATAATTCCAACTCTTCCAATATATTCATTATTATCTTTTATCCTAACTGACCATAAGCCATACCCATAAAGAGACCAATGCCCAATATTTGCCATATAATCATTCCATGATGTAAAACTTATGTAAGGGCCACCTAAAAATTTACTTCTTTCACTTTTTAAAAATACTTCAAGAGTTTCAAAATCGTTCTCTAAAGGGTAATTTAATATTAATCTTTCAGTTTTAATGATAGGTACATTAAGATAATTTTGTTCTAATTTTTTCATTATTCACCCTTATGAAATTAACCTAAAAAATACTTCATTAATCCTTCAGCTATAAGAAATATTCCTACTGCCAAAATTATATAGGATAGAAAACGAGCTAGTGTTTTAATATGTTTCATCTAATTACTTTCTAAATGTTCAACATAATTTATTATGTGCAACGGGCATTATACCAAGCACAATATCAAAAGTAAATGGGTCAGAAAATGAATACCCATACATAATAAATTCCTAAATTCCCAGCAACCACTACTACACTTGCTAAAACTACACGCAATACCCACTTTCCAATTATTTTTATATATTTCACCTTATTATAATCTCCCATTTAAAGTTACTGTACCCAGAGCCTGTTATTTTTATATAACTCTTTCCTCTTATTTTTTGTCCATATTCTCTACTCCTATATATATAATAGCAAGTCAGACATTTTTTTATTTCCCTATTATAATTAAGTTATAAATCAACCCAATTTACTGTAGCTCCAACTTTACTAAAAAATAATTCAAGACTTACTATTGAAAGTTCCAAGGTTCTATCATTTACAAGAGGATGAGCATAAATTTTTATACATGATTTTAAATTTTTATCTATATACAAACGTACATTATTTTTTACACCACTAATCATTGCAAATGGACTAACAGCACCTGATCTTACCCCTAAATTCTGCATCAATCTATCAGCTGATCCAAAAGATAAACGACCAGAACTAAGAGATTTTTTTAACTTCTTTAAATTAATTAAACAATCTTGCTCTGCCACTATTAAAATATTGTTTTTTTTATGATCACGAAGATAGAGATTTTTAATATGCCCTCCACCTTCAGTAGTATTTAGAAATTGATTCTGAATAAGTTTAGATTCTTCAACTGTTTTAAGTGGAACATGGTTATAACATTTATAAGCTATGTTCCATTTATCTAATTTTTCTAAAAGTTCGTCAGATGAAACAGGTAAGCTATCTTGAAAAAGTGATGATGCATCTTCAACATTTTTTTGACCAGAATCAATCATTGTATTCTCTCCATATTTGCAATAGACATTGTATCAAGGACAATATGAATAATCAAATGAGTGAAAAAATCCTAAAATTAATTATAATTTAAACAAGTAATACTTACATATATTTTTATTACTAATGACGCTAGGAATATCTGTTATGGAACTTCTGGAGAGTATTAGGAATATGGTGCCCAAAGATGAAACCTGCACGTGCTCATATATAGTTTCATAATATTTAATCAATCACCACCCTACTCCTGTATTTTTAGAGAACTCTTTTGTCTGTTAGAGTTTTTGACGTGCTATCATTTGTTTTTCTCCTGTTATTTGTTTAAGGTTAATTATGGATTGGTATTGGTGCTCAATTATTGGAATAATTGTCTTCTGTGTTGGAGGTATAGCTACATATTGGACTCATAAAAAAGTTAAATGTAGATACCCATATTTTATTGGTGGTGGCTCTGTTGCAGTAATTCTTTGTTTAGTAATTCTTTATTTAATTTAAGTAAGTTAAGCTTAATTATGGATTTAATTCTGATTCATTAATAGCCTATCTATACTGATTGCTTCTCACTGCAGATGCAAATAGTTATTCCAGATAAAGCATTAGAAGCAAGTGTACAAAAAAGTAATACTAATAATATATTTATGATATAATTATGTTAGACTAAGATAAATGATAGGAGAATAAAATGAACGCTATAGATAAAAAAAATAAGAAAGCACAACCTGAATTACTAAAGGTATTAGATCAACCTATGATAAGCCAATTAAATGGAGGGAAGGATTCTAAAAAAGATCACAAAGAGTATTTATTGAAGAAAGCAAAAGAAAGAAAAAAATAAGAAAATTTTAACATATATCTTCCAATAAGTTATTCAAATTTAACAGATACACTACCCATTCCACCTATATTAATTTGAACTTTATCCCCTCTATTTATCCAGAAAGTTTCTACAAGGCTACCTAGTAAAATTATTGAATTCTTACTAATGTGGGATCCTATAATTTCTTTCTGACTCACCAACCATTTTATGGCGTTAAAAGGATTACCTAATATATTACTACCTCTACCTGTACCAATTTTATTATTATTTATATACATTGAACCTTCTATAATCCCTATATCTTCAAATTTTTCTTCATACCTCTCTAACCCTAAAACACAGCCTGCATTAAAGAAATCATCAGCAATTAAATGACTTACTGAAAAATTTTTCCAATTACTATATCTATCATCTACAATTTCAATAGCTGGAAAAAAATATTCAATACTATTTTGAATATC
>JAQWRB010000018.1 GCA_029243935.1 Alphaproteobacteria bacterium | reverse complement strand
CGGAGTATGCCTAAAACAAGCAAACTGTCAATATATGTATATAAAAATCATAAAATAAATTTAACTTAAAAAAAAAGTAATTAATATAATTTATAATTATGATATAGTAATTATATATTTTTAACACTTTTCTGTATTATTGGATATAAAATGTCTTCAGATATAAATGATCTTTTACTCTATGAAGAAATTAATGAAATTGCTGTTTTAACTTTAAATAGGCCTAAACAACAAAATGCTCTTTCTAGTGATTTAATGAACAAAATATTAGATAAATTTAATGATATTGAAAAAAACAAAAACATTAAAGCTGTTACAATATTTGGCAATGGAAATAATTTTTGTGCAGGACATGACCTGAAAGAGTTAAAAATAGATAAAAGTGAAGAAAGATTCAAACATCTTTTTGAACTTTGTAGTAAGTTAATGTTAAAGATTGTAAAACTTCCAAAACCAGTAATTGCTGGGGTTCAAGGGATTGCTACTGCCGCAGGATGTCAACTTGTTGCTAGTTGTGATTTAGCATTAGCTGCAGATAATGCTAAATTTGCTACGCCCGGCGTAAATATCGGATTATTTTGTTCTACTCCTATGGTGGCTGTTTCAAGGAATGTAAACAGGAAACAAACTATGGAAATGCTTTTACTTGGAGAATTCGTTACACCATCTAAAGCTCGAGAAATAGGTTTAATTAATAAAGTAGTACCTAATGAAAATTTAAAACAAGAAACTATGAAAATAGCTCAAATTATTGCTTTAAAATCACCTAGTACTGTAGCTATTGGAAAAGAAGCATTTTACAAACAATTAGAAATGAATATAGAAGACGCCTATAAATATACCAGCAAAGTAATGAGCACTAATATGCTAAAAAAAGATGCTCAAGAAGGAATATCTGCTTTTCTTGAAAATAGAGACCCTAAATGGTCAGACAAATAGGTATATAAATGTTAAAAAACAATCATATTATATATGAAGATAATTATATAAGAAATATATTAGAAAATACTAAAACAATTGCAATGATTGGTTTGAGTTCTTCATGGCAAAGACCTTCTTATTTTGTAGCTAAATATTTACTAGATAGAGGATACAAAATATTTCCAGTAAATCCTAGGGAGGCTGGTAAAACAATTTTAAAACAAAAAGTATATTCTAATTTGTCTGAAATAAAAGAAAAAATAGACATGGTTGATATATTTAGGAAAACTTCTGATGTAGATTACATAATTGATGATATAATAAAAACTAAACCTTCAACTATTTGGCTTCAAATTGGAATAATAAATTTATATGCTGAGAAACTAGCAAAAAGTAACAAAATTAATATTATTATGGATAGGTGCCCTAAAATTGAATATAGTCGACTCTCGGGAGAATTGGGTTGGGCTGGAATAAATTCAGGAATTTTCTATAATAAAAGAAAAATAATTAGACCTATTATTAATTAATTTATAGATTGTAACTTTTAAATATGACTGTTCCTAAAAATAACCATAAGTTTGAAACTAGAACTATTCATGCAGGCTCAGCACCTGACCCCAGCACAGGAGCTAGGAACACACCAATTTTTCAAACAACGGCATATACTTTTGATAGCACTGAGCATGCTGCATCTCTCTTTAACTTACAAAATTTTGGTTTTATATACAGCCGTCTAGGTAATCCTACAGTTTCTGTATTAGAAGAAAGAATGGCAAACCTAGAAAACGGCAGGGCAGCTGTAGCTTGTTCTACTGGTCATGCAGCACAACTTTTAGCTCTTCATCCACTAATGGAGCCAGGTGATAAAATATTGGCATCCCGAAACCTTTATGGGGGTTCTATTACACAGTTTAGTCATGCTTTTAAAAAGTTTGGCTGGGATGTAGATTTTGTTGATGCTACAAATATTAACAGTATAAAAAAAAAATAAGTAATAAACATAAGTGTATTTTTATTGAGAGTTTGTCAAATCCAGGTGGAGTTATCCTTGACATAGAAAAAATTGCAATAATTGCAAATAAAGCAAAAATACCTTTAATTGTAGACAATACAATGGCAAGTCCATATTTAATCCAGCCTTTTGAATGGGGCGCAGATATAATAACTCATTCTTTAACAAAATTTGTAGGTGGGCATGGAAATTCTATGGGAGGAATAGTTATTGAAAGTGGAAAATTTGATTGGTTTCTATCAGGAAAATATCCCTCTATGACTAAACCTACAAAATCTTACCATGGTCTAATATTTGCTGAAACTTTTGGAGATTTTGGATATTCGATGAAGCTGAGGGCGGACTCACTTAGAGATCTTGGCTCTACATTATCTCCTACTAATGCATTTTACTTTATTAATGGTCTTGAAACATTACATTTAAGAATGGAAAGACATTGCGAAAATGCATTAAAAGTTGCAAAATTTCTTGAACAGCATAAAAAAGTTTTATGGGTATCCTATGCTGGATTAAAAAATAGTAAATATCATACTCTTGCAAAAAAATATATGAGTAAGGGTGTTGGACCGGTTTTCACATTTGGATTAAAAGGTGGAGATGAAGCTGGAAAAAAAATAATTAATCAAGTTAAAATTTTTTCTCACGTTGCAAATGTAGGTGACACAAGAAGTTTAATCCTTCATCCTGCATCTACTACTCATAATCAGCTTTCGGACAATCAAAAAATAGCCGCTGGAGCAGGGCCAGAAGTAATAAGATTATCTATTGGAATAGAACATCACAAAGATTTAATTGCAGATTTGAAATATGCCTTAGCTAGTATTTAATTTATTTATCTTATTTTGTTTTACTTTAATATTGCCACAATACATATCATTCTAATTTACTTATTTTTTAACACTGGTCGGAACGGCCGGATTTGAACCGACGACCCCTGGTCCCCCAGACCAGTGCGCTACCAGGCTGCGCTACGTTCCGTATAAAATATTCATTAATTATTTATAATATTATTAATATCTATTTTTATTTCATTTATTATTTGTAAGTACTCTTTTTCATTATTTAATGGTGAATTTGATTTTTTACCTTCTTTTCCTAGATATATTTGTACACCCTTAATTGTATAACCTTCTTCATTGATTAATTTTTTAACAGTTAATAAAAAAGATATATCTTCCTCATTATAGTAACGATGATTATTTTTTCTTTTAATTAATTTTAATCTATTAAATTTGTTTTCCCAAAAACGTAATATGTGAGAAGGAATATCCAATTCTTTAGAAACTTCTCCTATAGTTTTATAAGCACCTTTTAATTTATCCATATTTTTAATTACCTATAAATTATTTAGTATTTAATCTAGTTTTCATTTTTTCTGAAGCCGTAAATGTCACTACTGACCTAGCACTAATAATCGCTTCCTTCCCAGTTTTTGGATTACGACCCATTCTACTATTTTTATTTTTAATTTTAAAAGTGCCTAATGAAGCTATCTTTAATACTTTTTCTTTTTTAATAGATACAGACAAACTATCCAATATTATAGTTACTAACTTTAAAGACTCAGACCTAGGAAGACCTATTTCTTTTTTTATGCAATTAGATAAATACTCTCTTGTAATAGTTTTTCGCATAATAAAGCTCTGTAATTTATTTAGATATATATAGAAACATATATTTATAGATAAAAAAACTATTTTTTATAATGACTTAGTTTTAATTTTATCTAATTCATTTTTTATTAATTCATTATAATTACCAACAGACATTTCAGTAGCTAAGTCAACTGCATGAGCAAAACCTATAGAATCAGTTCCTCCATGGCTTTTAACGACTATTCCATTAAGTCCTAACAAAACTGCTCCATTATGTTTTCTAGGGTCCATTTTTTTTCTTATACTTAAAAATGATGACCTTCCAATTGCATAAGAAATTTTTCCTAAAATGCTTGATCCAAATACTTGTTTCAAATATGCAGCACAAAGTTTAGCAGTTCCTTCAGCTGTTTTTAACATAACATTTCCACTAAAACCGTCGCATACCACAACATCATAATCACCAGAAATAATTTTATCTCCTTCTACATAACCTTTATAAAAACTAGAAAAGTGGCTATTTTCCATTACACTAGCTGCTTCATGAATCATATTGCTGCCTTTAGTATCTTCTTCTCCTACATTTAGAAAAGCTAATCTTGGGTTTGGCTTACCTAATACATTTTTAGCAAAAATAATACCCATTAATGAAAAATCAATTAAGTTTTGACTACTACAATCTATATTTGCTCCTAAATCTAATGCAACTACTTCTCCTGATATTGTAGGCATGACAGCAGCTAATGCCGGCCTACTGATACCTGGTAATTTTCTTAATCCAAAAATTGACATAGCAAGTAATGCACCACTATTGCCAGCAGAAACGATTGCATCTGCCTCACCCTTTGCAACAGCAGAAATAGCAAGTCCCATACTTGTTGTCTTAGACCTTCTTAAAGACCTAGATGCTTTCTCATCTCCTCTAATCCAATCTTCCACATGAACTATCTTAGATACTGCTTTTAACTGTTCTCTATTTTTTATTAATGGTTCAATTTTATTTGCATCACCATATATAATATAATTTATACTAGGATTTCTAATAGAAGATATAGCTAGACCAGAAATTATAGATTTTGGAGCCTTATCTCCACCCATTGCATCTATAGCTATATTATTTCTTAACATAATAGAAATATTATATTATTTAATCTTGAGCTGAAGATAACACTTCTCTACCTGCATAATGTCCACATCCTGGACATATATTATGTGAAAGTTTCATTTCTCCGCAATTAGAACATTCAGATGGATTTATTTTTTTTAAAGAATCATGAGACCTTCTTTGACCTCGCCTTGAACGCGAAATCTTACTTTTTGGAACTGCCATCTCATACTACCTTTCATGTAGATATTTATTATATTTATATTCTTATAACTATTTATTAATATTATTCAATACTTCAAATGGATTATTCTTATTTATTTCAAAATTATCTTCATTATTATACACTCTATTTAAATCAACATCACCATTATTAATTTTAGGGTATGGGTCTAAAAATGAGTCCAACATTTGTACTCCTATTTCGCTAAAATTAATGTTATTATTATATATTGGTTCAATAAACTCATCGTCTAAAGTAGATAAGTTTACTTTTTGTTCATCTATAAACTTAATGTTAAATACATTTTTAATTTTAAATTTAACTGGATTTAAACTAATAACACATTTCTGTTCGCCATTAGCAATAATTTCATACTTAGCTATAAGTTCCATTTTATCAATTTTATTATAGTTTATATCAATATTCAAAGTATCTAATTTTATTAAATCTAATCTTTTACTTATATTTTTTTTATCATTTTTATCAATTTTTATAATTATTTTACTGCTATTACCTAAATGTTCCAAAGACATTAATTCGTTAAATTTAACAATTTTACTTTTCATTTTAAATTATCTTTTCAATTACTATATTATTTTTAAAAAAATCTTTAACTTTATTGTCATCAGTAGAGTTAATAAAAATTAATAAATTTTTAATATATTTTTTTATAAATTTTATTTCTTCATCTTTAGGAACATTAGTTCCATAAAGATTCTTTTTAAGAACGTCATCTAAAGTTTTACAATTTTCTTTAATTGCTCTGTCATAGGCATTTGCTCGACCGTAATAGGCTGATATCATAAATTTAATTTTTTTTCCTACTGAAAGATCACCAGCACCTAGTTCCCTTAATGATCGATCAAAGTCAGTAACCATATAATTTATTACCTTCTGAGAAAATTCTTTCTCCGTATGACCTACAGACACCAATCTGCGAATAAAAAAATGGCAATGAAGGACTATTAACTCAAACCTTCCATCTAAAGTATCGGGAACACCACCTTTATTATAAAGAACTGGGTTTCTAGCTAAAGATACAATAGAATCATAAAAACTTTTTACTTCATTAATATTTTGTATATTTTTAAAAGTTTTAAAATACATAATTTTACCTTTATAATATTTTTTAATTTCTATATTTCTAATTTATGAATATCATGATAAGTATGAAAAAATGAAACTTATATTTAAAAATATTTTTTACAAGTCCTTAATTTACTCTTTGCTTTTAATTTCTTTAAATAGTTGTTCTGGCAGAATTAGTAATCATGGTGTGTTAAATATAGAAAATAAAATTCATACTATAATTGAAAGAGAATTAGAAAAAGCTGAAGTAGAGGCTCTTTTAGGCCCTCCTTCTACTGTATCTGCATTTGAATTTAACAAATGGTATTATATAAATAGCAAAATAAAACATTTTGCTTTTTATAAACCTGAAATTATCCACCATAAAGTTTATGAAATAGTTTTTAATTCAGATAATCAAGTTTTAGAAGTCAACATATATGACGAAGAAGATTTCAATAAAATAGAATTCAACCAGGACTATACTGATACTAGAGGTAATACAAAAACATTATTAGAGAGTATTTTTAAAAGTTTTTGAAAAAACTCTATTAATAACTAACATACAGAGGAGCATTATCTACTCCTCTGTATATATATATTTAATGAGCCAATATAGCCAAAAGCATTAATGCAACTATATTAGTTATTTTAATCATTGGGTTTACTGCAGGACCCGCAGTATCTTTATAAGGATCACCAACAGTATCTCCAGTTATTGCCGCCTTATGAGCTTCAGAGCCTTTACCGCCGTGATTTCCATCTTCAATATACTTTTTAGCATTATCCCATGCACCTCCACCAGCAGTCATTGATAAAGCAACAAACAAACCCGTAACAATCACACCTAATAACATTGCACCTAATGCAGAAAATGCAGCAGATTTATCACCACCTGTTATATAAAATATAACAAAATAAAATACTATAGGTGCTAAAACAGGTAATAAAGAAGGAACAATCATTTCCTTTATAGCTGCTTTAGTAAGCAAATCAACAGCACGTTCATAATCAGGTTTACCTTTACCTGTCATAATACCTTTTATCTCTTTAAATTGCCTTCTAACCTCTATAACAACTGAACCAGCAGCTCTTCCTACTGCTGTCATTGACATTGCTCCGAATAGATAAGGTAATAAACCACCTAATAACAACCCTACAATGATATAAGGGTTTTTAAGAGAGAAATCTAAGGTAACTCCTGCAAAGTAGGGAAATAGATCAGGGTTATTACTAAAATACTCTAAATCAGAAGTATAGGCCGCAAATAAAACCAATGCTCCCAAACCTGCTGAACCAATAGCATACCCTTTTGTTACAGCCTTTGTTGTATTTCCAACTGCATCTAAAGCATCAGTAGTTTTTCTTACAGATTCTGGCAAATTAGCCATTTCTGCAATACCGCCAGCATTGTCTGTAACAGGTCCGTATGCATCTAATGCAACAACCATACCTGCTAATGCAAGCATACTTGAAACAGCTATTGCGATACCAAATAGACCAGCTAACATATTTGCAATTATAATAGCTGCGCATATTAGTAAAGCTGGAATTGCCGTTGCTTCCATTGATATAGCTAAACCTTGTATCACATTAGTGCCATGACCTGTTTCTGATGAAGCTGCAATAGATCTAACTGGTCTATAATTAGTTCCTGTATAATACTCTGTTATCCATATTAAAAGGCCTGTGAGAACTATACCTAGAATTCCACAATAAAATAATTCCATGCCTGAGAAAGAAATTTCATTTACTGTAAATATAGAACCAAAACCAACTACATAATCTATTGCGAAGTATATCCCTACAAGAGACAAAATAGCAGATACTATAAAACCTTTATATAATGCTCCCATAATAGAGCCACTTTTTCCTAATTTTACAAAATATGTTCCAATAACTGATGCTACTATACATACACCACCTATAGCTAAAGGGATCATCATCATTTGTTCCATCGCTGCATTTACAAAAAATATAGATGCTAAAACCATTGTTGCAACTACTGTTACTGCATATGTTTCAAATAAATCAGCGGCCATGCCTGCACAATCTCCAACATTATCACCAACATTATCAGCAATAACAGCTGGATTTCTAGGATCATCTTCTGGAATTCCTGCTTCAACTTTTCCAACTAAATCTGCTCCAACATCTGCCCCTTTAGTGAAAATTCCACCACCA
>JAQWRB010000168.1 GCA_029243935.1 Alphaproteobacteria bacterium | reverse complement strand
AAAAATTAAGAAAAATATTAGAAGAGGGCTGTGAGAATCTAGGAGTGCCAATAGTTCCAGTATTAGACCCAGTAGTTAAAGCTATAGATAAGTATTTTCATTATGATCTAGCAATAGATGAGCCAGGAAGACAGCATAGTTTATCACATGGATATTTTGACAGAATAGGGGCAATGCAATTTACCTTAGCGCATGATGATGGACAATTATCTCATGATTTAGAAAGCGCCGATATAGTTTTGGTTGGAGTTTCTAGAACTTCTAAAACCCCAACATCAATGTATTTGGCAAATAGAGGAATAAGAACAGCTAATATTCCTATGGTTCCAAATATAGAATTACCTTCAAATTTATTTTCCTCTAAAGCCTTAATTATAGGGCTAACCACTAGCCCAGAAAGACTGGTTCAAATAAGAAAATCTAGATTAAATTCTGTAGGAGAAAAAGGAAAAACAAATTATGTGGAAGAAGATATAATTAAAGTAGAAGTTTTATTAGCAAAAAAACTATTTTTAAAAAATAAATGGCCTATTATAGATGAAACAAGGAAATCTATTGAAGAAACAGCGGCAGCTGCAATAGAGTATTTAAGAATTTTTAGAGAAAAAAAATAAAAAGAAAATTAATATGGCTACAGGCATTATAGGAAATCCTATTAAACATAGTTTGTCTCCTGCTTTGCATTCTTTTTGGATGAGAGAATGTAAAATAGAATCTACTTATAATATATACGAATTAGAAAAAAATAATATTGCCTCTTTCTTAAATAGCCTTAAAGATAAAAACATCATAGGTTTAAATATTACTATTCCTTATAAATCAGAAGTTATGAAATACATAGACGTTATTGAGAAAGAGGCGCTGGATTTAGGCGCTGTTAATACAATTAAAGTTGGTAATGATAATAAACTCTATGGATACAATACAGATGCTTATGGATTTATGCGCCATTTAAATCTTTCAGCACCTATGTGGAAAAAAAAAGAAGGCCACATAACTATAATAGGAGCAGGAGGAGCTAGCAGAGCAATTATGTGGTCATTTCTAAAAGAAAATAAGACGGACATAAGGCTAATTAACCGAAGCAAGGAAAGAGGTTTAAAATTAATAAAAGACATGAAAAAATTGTTTCCCCTATCTAAAATTCATTTTAGTTCTGACTTGTCAGAGGCTTTAATAAATTGCTCTATTTTGGTAAATTGTTCAAGTTTAGGTATGTCAGGGCAACCTAAGCTTAAAATAAATATTGAAAATATGAATAAAGACTCAATTGTTTACGATATAGTATATACTCCTTTAGTTACTGAATTGCTACATGATGCAAAAAGGTTGAATTATACTGCTATAGATGGTTTGGGAATGTTGCTCAATCAAGCTGTTCCTGCTTTTGAAATGTGGCATAATAAAAAAGTTACTGTAAGTGAGTCATTGAAACAAATCGCCCTAGCTCACTTAAAAGGCGTTAAATAAATGACTATTATAGGTTTAACAGGCTCTATAGCAATGGG
>JAQWRB010000162.1 GCA_029243935.1 Alphaproteobacteria bacterium | reverse complement strand
GTAGAAATACAAAATGATAATAATATTTTAATTAATAAAAATGTTTCTATTTCTGAATTTGTTGCAATAAGAAATAAAAGAGATTCTGGAAAAAAACCTCCAAAATTAATTTATCCATCCATTCAAGTTAATATTAGAAATGGCGATTATGGTGAGAAAGAAAGTAATGGTAAACAGTATATAAAAACACCAATTAATTTTTAATAATAAATTTTTAATTTTTTACTTTTATAGATTTAGGATCATACATAGGAGAAAGACTTACATCTGCGTCTATTTTATTACCGGCCACATCTATTTGATAATTTGAAGCTAGTATGCTTGTTGTGCTTTCCCCAATTTCTTCACATTTAATATATCCAAGGCCTATTGCACCTTTTAAATGATGTCCATAATTTCCACTAGTAAGATATCCTACAATTTCTCCATCTCTAATAATTGGTTCATTGTGATATAGCAAGGATTCTGGATCCTTTAGGCGAAATTGCAATAATATATTTTTAAATCCTTCATTTCTTTTCTGGATAATAGAATTTTTTCCAATCATACTTCCAAATTTAGTGTCCGGTTTATTTTCTTTTACTACAAATCCTAATCCTGCTTCTAATACATTATCTTCATTTGAGATATCATGCCCGTAATGTCTATAGGCTTTTTCTACTCTGCAGCTATCCATTGCATGCAGACCACAAAGTTTAATAGGGTAGTCATCATTTCTTTTCATTATTGTATCAAATACATGATTTGACATATCGTTAGATACATATAGTTCCCATCCAAGTTCTCCTACATAAGTAATACGATGTGCTCTCGCTTTAGCATATCCAATATCAATGTCTTGCATACTAGCAAAAGAAAAGTCATTATTAGATAAACTGTTTGACGTTATGGGTTGTAGAAAATTTCTAGATTCAGGGCCCATTATTATAAATACTGCTTCAGATACTGTTACATCAATAGCAACAGCATTTGCATTATCAGGAATATGTTGTTTGATCCAATTAAGATCTCTATGAATAGTATCTGCTGGCGTAACTACTAGAAATTCTTCTAATGTGAGTCTTGTAATGGTTACATCAGCTTCAATACATCCGGCTTCATTTAAGAATTGTGTGTATATAATTTTACCAGGTTCTATGGCTACATTATTTGCAGAAATTCTTTGTAATACATCTTCAGCATCTTTTCCTATTACCTTAATTTTTCCAAAGCTGGACATATCAAATAGGCCTACTTTATTTCTAATTGCATTATGCTCATCAGCACTATACTGAAACCAATTTTGACGTTTCCAACTATACTCATATTTAGGCATAATTCCTTTTTTTAATTCTGTTTTAGGCAGAAACCAATTAGCTCTTTCCCAACCTGAAGCTTCTCCAAAGCATGCTCCTAAATTTTTAAGCTTTTCATGAATTGGAGAAAGACGAATATTTCTTGCCGTTTCAACTTGTCTATATGGAAAATGATCAGCATACAGTAATCCTAATGTTTCTGAGACTCTTTTTTTTAAGTAAGTACGATTATTTTGAAACGGTTGCACTCTTCTTATATCGACATCCCATAGATCCATTTGAGAGTTGCCTTGATCCATCCAATCAGCAAGAACTTTTCCAACTCCTCCGGCTGACTGAATACCAACAGAATTAAAACCTGCGGCAACAAAGAAATTTTTTAATTCTGGGGCTTCTCCTAATAAATATCTATCATCAGCAGTAAAGCTTTCTGGGCCATTAAAAAATGTGTGTATACCTGCTGTTTCCATATAAGGTAAACGCTTAATGGCTTTTTCTAGAATTGGTTCAAAATGGTCAAAATCATCGGGAAGTGTATCAAATTCAAAATCTTCGGAAATACCATTCATACCCCATGGTTTTGATTTAAGTTCAAAACAACCAAGAAGTATTTTTCCTGCGTCTTCTTTATAGTAAGCACTTTCATCAGGGACTCTTAGAACTGGTAGGTTTGGTGTTAAACCCTGTATATTTTCCGTTACTATATAGAAATGTTCACATGCATGTAAGGGAACAGCTACACCAGCTTTTTTACCTATTTCATGCGCCCACATTCCTGCCGCATTTACTACATAGTCGCATTCAATATATCCATCAGTCGTCATAACACCTTTAACTTTACTATCACTTTGATCAATATCCACAACTTTAGTACCTTGAATGATATTTACGCCAAAGTTGCGTGCTCCTTTTGCTAAGGCTTGAGTTATATTGACGGGATCTGCTTGCCCATCTTTTGGAAGCCATAATCCACCTACTGCATCATCAACTTTTAATGTAGGATACCGTTCAGCAATTTCTTCAGGTGAAATTTCATCAATTTCCACGCCAAAGGCCCGAGCCATACCTGCAGATCTTTTTAGTTCTTCCATACGTTCATTAGTTAATGCTACAGTAATTGAGCCATTACGTTTAAAACCTGTAGAAAGTCCTGTTTCTTTTTCAAGTTTTTGATAGAGTTCTTGAGAATATTTAGCTAATCTCGTCATATTTTTTGTGGCTCTTAATTGTGCAATTAAACCTGCTGCATGCCAAGTAGTTCCACAAGTTAATTGTTTTCTTTCAAGTAAAACAACATCTTTCCAACCAATTTTACCTAGATGATAAGCTATAGAGCAACCAATTACTCCTCCACCTATTATTACTGCTCTAGCTTTTTTGGGTATGTCCATTTATTTTCCTTCTTAAAAAAAATATTCTAGATTAAAATATATATAAAGTTAATGCTCTATAAAAATTATTAAATAGATAATGCTACTTAAGTAAATACTATATTAGGATACAAATGGACAAAAATAAACAAGAAAAAGATGCAATAAAACTTTTAGAAGGTGCCTATGCATTAGAAACACCTGAAGATAGTATTTCATATTATAAAGGCTTTTCGGAGCATTATGATAACATTTTTGCGGGCACATTAAAATATAATTATCCCAAACGTATTGCAGAAGAATTCTTTCAAAATTTTAATGGTGCAGGAAATATTTGCGATATAGGTTGTGGAACAGGCTTAGTTGGAAACGAGCTAAAGTTTTTAAATCCTGAAATAGTTATAGATGGGTTAGATATATCTATAGAAATGATTAATAAGGCTAAAGAAAAAAATATTTATAGAAATTTTTATGAAGTTGATTTGACAAAACCCATTAATAATATTTCAAATAATTATTCAGCTATCATAAGTGCAGGATTATTTACACATGGCCATTTAGGGACTAAAGACTTATTAAATATTTTATTATTTTCTCAAAATAATGTCTTATTAACTATTGGAGTTAATGCTACTCATTATAGAGAAAAAGGTTTTGAAAAAATACTTAATGAATTACAATTTTTATCTAAGATAAAGATGATTAAAATTTCTAAGCATCATATATATGCTAAAAAATCTAATACTAAAAATGAAGAGAACCAAACAGCTCTTATTTGTACATTTATAAAGATTAAAAATTAAATATTATAGATTATTTAACTTTGTTATTATTTAATATTAATTTTAGGTTTTATATTTAATAGTTCTGTAATTTTAACAAACTTTTTTAATTTTTCTTCTTGATAATTTTCAATCTTAATACTTTTCCAATTCATAAAACCGCTTTTTGTCGACATGCCTAGATTATTATTTTTAATGTGATTTTTTACAATTTTTGGTGTTTCAAATCTTTTGTTTTTCATAGATTTAGACATATAACTACTTGCATTATTAAGAGTATCTATTCCTCCCCAATCAATAAATTCTAATAAACCTAACACTGCAAACCTAAGTCCAAAACCATATATAATTGATTTATCTATATCATTTGAAGTTGCAATTTCTTCTTCATATATTCGGGCTGCTTCATTCATGGCTAAAGTTTGTATTCTAGGAACTATATAGCCTGGGGAGGCTTTGCAGATAATAGGAACTTTTCCAATAGAAACAAAAGATTTAAATATTCTCTGTATATTTTTTTTCTTTGTTTCACTACATGGAGATACTTCTATTAAAGGCATTAGATAAGGTGGGTTTAACCAATGAGCATTTAAAAACCGCTCAGGAAACTTAACATATTTTGCTAACTCATTACTTAAAATTGTGGATGTTGTAGATGCAATTATAATTTGCTTGTTTGTTGATTCACTTAATATTTTAAGCGTATCTTTTTTTATTATTACTTTTTCAGGAACACATTCAAATATAATATCTGCAAAATATAAATTTTTATGTGAGGTTGAATAATGACTTATAGAAATATTTTTTATAATTTTTTTTATATGTACTTTTTTTATTAATTTTATATTATACAATATATTTAGTGTATTATTTAATTTAGTTATAGTTGAAACAACTAGTAGATTAAAATTTTTTGAGTTTCTTTCTTTCATATCTATTAATTGAATTTGATGCCCTGCCAAAGCATAGGTAATAGCTATTCCTTGTCCCATTCTTCCACAACCGGCTATTATTATATTCATTCTATACCTTTTAATTTATTTTTTAACTGAGTGATACTTAACTTATCAATCTTAAGATTTTGGAGCGTCCTACCATTATTTTTAAGGTCTTCATTTAATATTACAGAACTAATATCTAATATACTTGAAGTAACTGGAACCTTAACATTTAACCATACTGCAATAGAATACATAAAACATAATCCTATTTTTATATCTTCTATGATATATCGATGTTTTTTTATATCTATATGTTCTCTCCAATTTTTAGATGACTTTAAATTTTCATGAGCTAAGTTTCCATACATCCATTTTCTACCTTTTTTATTGTAATGGTCACTTATAGGAAAATGTGGAGATTTATAATTTAATTTTTTTCTTAATGATATTCTCTCATTATCAAGCGCAAAAATTACTTTTTTAACACTGTCTTGTGTTCCTTCATTATGAATATCCCATTTTGAAAAATGTTCTAAGGGGCCAGTGTTTAAAATTATTAAAGGGGGATGTATGATAGGTCCTGCATTCATTAATGCAGCTGATAATATGTCTCCACAATATTCTATAGAAGGGTATATAGATTTAAGTTTTTTAATAATTTTAACCGCTCTATTTTTAGGATATACTCCAGTAGGTAGTCTTGAGGCACGAGTAGTTATTTCAATAGTATTACTATTTTTTTTTCTGGCTAAGTAGGGCAAGGTTCCTGATTCTGCAAAATAAATATTTTTATTTTTACATTTATTAGCAAATATCCATGAACCAAAACTTGCGGGAGGTAAGAATACAATTTGTTCATTTAGTAACATTGGACTTATTTTTTTTGCAATATCTTTTTGTGAGAATGCTGGTAATAAAATAATTATTACTTCAACATTTTTAACAGCTTGCTCTAATGTTTTACAAATAACAGAAATTTTTACATGATTTTTACCTGTATGATCATTCATTAATATAATATTGTTATTATTTATAAGTTGTTTTGTATTTTTAGTAGACCTTTGCCAAAAATATATTTCATGCCCCTGAGATGTTAAATCT
>JAQWRB010000141.1 GCA_029243935.1 Alphaproteobacteria bacterium | reverse complement strand
AATGAAAAATTAATATGATCTATATATCTATGATAAACGTAATAATAATATGGTAAATTTTATGAAATTTTTATGCTTAATGCTATTGTCTATTTTTTCTTTTAATCAGACAGCATTTTCAAAAAATTTATCTATAGATGAAACTATATTTAAAGATGTTGATGGTATAGATTTTAAGTTAAGTAATTTACCAGGGAAAATAATTCTAATAGTTAATACTGCAAGTAATTGTGGGTTTACTAAGCAGTATAAAGAACTCCAAGAATTAACGAGTAGGTATTCTTCTGCAGATTTATCTATAATTGCCATTCCTTCAAATGATTTTGGAAATCAAGAACCTGGAAGTAATGCAGAAATAAAAGATTTTTGTGAATCTAGGTATGGAATAACTTTTCCTGTTATGAGCAAGCAAATAATTAAAGGTCAAAATAAACATTCTTTTTATACCTGGGTAGAAGATAACTATGGATCTAAAAAATTACCTACTTGGAATTTTCATAAGTATCTAATAAATAGAAAGGGAGAATTATTACATTCTATGTCCAGTCATGTAGCTCCCAGTTCTAAAAAATTTATTAGCAATATAGAATTAAGCCTAAAATAAATTATGTGTTATGACTTATAGATGAAATAACTTCTTCAAACATTTCTTTTGTTAGTCTTCTGGTTTGTGTATTATATCTTGAACAATGATAACTATCATACAGGAGTATGTTATTATTTATATTGTGAATATCTCCATGCTTAAACTTGTATAAAGATAATTTTATTTTAAAACTTTTTAATATTTCTTGATGAGCAATTGAACCTAAAGCTAGTATTAATTTTAAGTTATGCATGTTCTTAATTTCTGATTCTAAGAATTTTCTACAGTTATTTTTTTCTATGATGTCTGGCTTATTTTTTGGAGGAACACACCTAACACTATTAGTTATTCTAGTGTTATGCAATTTTAGTTTATCATTAAAAATTCCTTTATAAACACCAGTAGCAAGTTTAAATTTTATTAAAGTTGTGTATAAAAGCTTTCCTGCATGATCTCCTGTAAATGGTCTACCAGTCTTATTAGCACCTTTTAATCCTGGCGCAAGCCCAACAATTAGTATTTTAGCATCTATCTTACCAAAAGATTCAACTGGCGCATTATGCCAATCAGGTTCTAGTATTTTATATTTATCTCTATACTTTTTTAATCTTACGCATAAATTACAATTTTTTTTAGGAGTTATCATTAGACAGAAGTTTTCAATATTTATAAATTATAATACTATAGTAAGGTTATATATTTTATTATAAAAGAATATGATTTTAAGGAAACATAAAATTAATGATAAAAAAAAATAGTAATGTTTTTATCTCTATTGGCTCTAATCTAAATGGTCATATGAATACTTCTAAAAAAATATTAGATGTAGTTTTTAATTATTTAAATAGTCATGATTTAAGAGTTATAAAGGCTTCTAAAGTATATATTAGTAAACCTTTTCCATCAGGTTTAGGACCAATGTTTTATAATAGAGTAGTTTTGATAAAGTCTAATCTTAATCCTATAGAGATTTTAAATCGTTTGAAATGTATAGAAAAAATCTTTAGTAAGAGGTCTAAAGTAAGAAATTCACCAAGAGTATTGGATCTAGATATATTAGATTGTAGAGGAGAGATTATAAATTATAATAATTATCTTAATATACCTCATCCGAGAATGAGCAATAGACATTTTATTTTAAAACCATTATATGATATTTGTCCTACTTGGGTTAATCCAATAACAGGAAAAACAATAGAAAGTTTGTTATATAAATATAAAAAGTCAAATATTTGTGTTGCTAAAGTTATATAATAAGTGGTATTTAAACGCATATAGATTAGAATTACTTATACTTTAAAATTAAATAAATAGGAAACAAAAATGGCAAGAGTAACCGTTGAGGATTGCATTTTAAAAGTAGATAATAGATTTGAATTAATTGTATTGGCTGCGCATAGGGGTAGAGAAATTACTGCTGGGGCGGAACTTACTTTGCCTAGAGATAATGATAAAAACCCTGTGGTTTCATTGAGAGAAATTGCAGAAGAAACTATTACGGTAGAAGATATAAAAGAGAGTATGATTGTTTCAATGCAAACGCATATTGTAGATGATGAAGTAGCTACTAAAGATGATGACGATTTTGAAGGTTTAGAAGCTACTGATAAGGATTCAATTAATGATACAGAAAACAATATGGGTAAGTTTGGTATGCAAATACGAGACAGATATGAAGACATTTAAATAAATGTATGGTTTTAAGTATGGAGTTAAAAAAACTTGATCCTAAAAATAATAGTAATAAAAATTTAAATTACTATCAGGGTATTATTAATAAAGTAAGTAGTTATGATCCAGCTATAAAAAAAAATGTACTTATCAAAGCAGTAGATTTTTCTAGAGAGAGACATAGTGAGCAAAAAAGAGACTCTGGAGACCCATATTTCTTTCATCCATTGGCCGTAGCAAATATTTTAGCAGATTATAAATTAGATTGGATCAGTGTAACAACAGCATTGTTGCATGATACTGTTGAAGACAGCGTGGCTACTAGAGCAGAAATAAGAAAATTATTTGGTGCTGAAATAGCTAGACTTGTTGATGGAGTTACAAAATTATCTAAAATAGAGACTCCGCATATAGAGTTACGTGAAGCTGAAAATTTTAGAAAATTTTTATTAGCTATGTCTAAAGATATAAGAGTTTTATTAGTTAAGTTAGCTGATAGATTACATAATATGAGAACAATTACTCATATAGATTCTGAAGATAGAAGATTAAGAATATCAAGAGAGACTTTAGATGTTTATGCCCCGCTTGCAGCTAGAATTGGTATGCAAAACATGCGAGAAGAACTAGAAGATAGAGCATTCTCACAAACTAATTCTTCTATCAGGAAGTCCCTAAATAAAAGAATTATTTTTTTACGAAGTCAAGATAACGAATTAGTAAAAAAAATAATTAAAGAAATAAAAAATAAATTTAAATTAAATAATAAATATGTGGAAATTCAAGGGCGAGAAAAAAGTATATATTCTGTATGGAAAAAAATGCAAAAATCTTCTATTTCATTCGAAAATATATCAGATATATATGCTTTTAGAATTATATGTGCAAATAGAAGTGATTGCTACAGTGCATTGGGTATAATTCATAATATTTGGCCTATGATTCCTGGTCGCTTTAAAGATTATATTTCTACTCCAAAGTCAAATGGCTATTCATCAATCCATACTAATGTTATTGGGCCCTTAGGTAGGCCTATAGAAATACAAATTAGAACTAAAAAAATGCATGAATTAAATGAATATGGAGTAGCAGCTCATTGGTATTATAAGGAAAAAGCTAGTATGCCAATAAAGCTAAATAAAGTTAGTTTAAATTTATTTAAAGAGTTTTCAGAAATTATTGGTAATTCATCAGGAGCAGCTGATTTATTATCTCACACAAAAATGGAAATGTATTCTGATCAAGTATTTTGTTTTACTCCAAAAGGTGAAGTAATAACTATGCCAAAAAGTGCTACACCTATTGATTTTGCTTTTGCTGTCCATTCTCAGCTGGGTGAAACATGTGTAGGCTGTAAAATTAATGGACGTTCTGCGCCTTTACAAACCATTTTATCAAATGGAGATCAAGTTGAGATATTAAGAATTAATGGTCAAAGTCCGAAGCCTATATGGCTTAACTATGCCGTTACTGGTAAAGCAAGATCCTATATAAATAAATTTATTCGAGAGAATGATAAAATTGAATTTATAAAATTAGGAAAATCTATTTTAGAAAATAGCTTTATTTTAAAAAATAAACAGTTTCATGATAAATTAATAGACCCAATTTTAAAGCAAACAAGTTTTAAAAGTAAAAGGGCGTTATTTATGGCTTTAGGCAAGGCTGAGATTAATAGTGATGAAGTATTAAAGCTTATACTGCCCAATAAAAATAAAGAAATTTTGAATGCACCCAATAATACAAAAGACAAAGGGGTTTCATTAAAAGGTTTAAAACCTGGAGTAGCAATACATATGGCTGAATGTTGTTATCCTTTATTTGGAGAAAGAATAGTAGGGTTGATGACAGAGGGTAAAGGTATTACAATTCATACTTTAGATTGTGTTACCTTGGAAAGGTTTACTGATAACCCTGAATTATGGGTAGATTTAACATGGAATAAGAAAAACTCTGAAAATAGTGTTGGTAGAATTGATATTATAGTAACAAATAAAAAAGGAAGTTTGAATACTTTAACTCAAACTATAGCAGAATTTGGTGGTAATATTACTAATTTATTAGTAAATCAAAGATCTGATGAATTTTTTCAAATGTCTTTAGATATAGAGGTAAATAATGCAAAGCATTTAAATGAAATTATTACGGGTCTTAGAACAAACTTAAGTGTATATAAAGTAAATCGATCTAAAGAGAGTTACAACTAATTAAGGATTTTCTATATGTCAATTATGAGTGAAGATGAGGTTTTAAATGTATATAAATCAGTAGGTGCTCTTTTAGAAGGCCACTTTGTTTTATCTTCAGGTTTACATAGTAGGATGTATTTGCAATCAGCTTTAATATTTTCAAATACTAACATTGCCGAAACCTTGTGCAAATCTTTAGCTACCAAAATTCAGAGTATTGTTAATATTAATCATATAGACATTATAGTATCTCCAGCTATGGGAGGAGTTATTGTGGGTTATGAATTATCCCGTCATTTATTCAAACCTAATATTTTTGCAGAAAGAAAAGAAGGAAAATTTTCTATTAGAAGAGGGTTTGAAATAAAGAAAAGTCAAAAAGTTTTAGTAGTAGAAGATATAGTTACAACAGGCAAGTCTTCTCTGGAGTGTTTTGAGTGTATACGAGACTTAGGTGGAGAAATTATTTGTGAAGCTGCTTTAATAAATAGAGGAGGTGACTCAGTAGATTTAGGAGTGCCTTTAATAACTTTAGCTAATTTAAATATTCCTAATTATGATGCAGATAAACTTCCTGAGGACTTGAAAAATATTCCTTTTATAAAACCTGGTAGTAGGCCAGGCAAATAATGTTATTTAAAACAAGAAAAAAAACTAAATTTATTTCTAAAGTATTTAATTTTTTATGGCCAAGAAAAGGTTGGAGGAGAATAATTAAATATGGCTCTTTAAGATTAAAACGATTGCCTGGTAGTCCTCATAATATAGCTCTAGGCTTTACTTTTGGTGTTGTAGCTGCATTAACACCATTATTTGGGTTACATTTTTTTATAGGAATTACTTTAGCTTGGATGTTTAGAGTTAGCATTGTTGCCTCTCTGCTAGGAAATTTTGTTGGTAATCCTTGGACATTTCCATTTATATGCATTGTTAATTATAAGATTGGTGAATTCTTCTTCAGTACTGGAGATAAAATAAATATTAATATGAGCTTAGTATCTAATGAATTATATTTATTATGGAATTCTTTTTACAAGTTATGTATAGAATTCAACTATATGGAAGCATTAAACTATTTTAATGAATTAAAATTAATGCCCTCTATGATGATGGGTTCATTTTTCAGTATCATATTAGTTGGATTTCCATGTTATTTTATTTCTAGATTTTTAATTACAAATTATAGAAATAAAATTAAATTATTTAAACAAAGACAGAAGGTATAATATTAAATATGAGACTAGGAATTAATATAGACCATGTGGCTACGATCAGAAATGCTAGAGGTGGTTTTCACCCAGATCCTGTAAAAGCGGCAGAAATTGCAGCTAATGCAGGTGCAGATGGAATTACTGCTCACCTTAGAGAAGATAGGAGACATATTTCAGATATTGATATTAAAGCATTAAAAAAATCTATTAAATTACCTCTAAACTTAGAGATGGCACCTACTGAAGAAATGTTAAATATAGCATTAGAAGCTAAACCAGAAAGAGTATGTTTGGTTCCGGAGAAAAGATTAGAAATAACTACAGAAGGTGGATTAGAAATTTCTAAAATGGATGATAAAAAAAAATATTTTGTTAAAAAGATAATTAGAGAATGCACTAAATATAATATAAATGTTTCTCTGTTTATAGATCCGAATATAGATCAAATTAATTCTGTAATAGATATGGGAGTTAATATTATTGAATTACACACAGGTGAATATTGTAATTCTTTAAACTCTACTAAAGAATTAGTTAGAATTAAAGAGGCAGCAAAATATGCTACTCAAAATAATATTGAGGTTCATGCTGGACATGGTTTAAATTTTAATAATGTAATTGATATAGCTAAAATTAATTATATAAAGGAATTAAATATTGGTCACTACATAATAGGTGAATCAATATTTATGGGATTAGAAAGTGCAGTAAAAACAATGCGAAACATTATAGATGAGTACAAATGATAATAGGTATTGGACAAGATATATGTGATGTAGAAAGAATAGAATCTACTATTATTAAATTTGGAGAGCGTTTTAAGAAAAGAATTTATTCTGAACGAGAAATTAATAAATCTGAGTCTAGACGAAATTCTATAGATTCATATGCTAGGAGGTTTGCAGCAAAAGAAGCTGTCTCAAAGGCATTAGGAACAGGTTTTAGAAAAGGTGTTTTTTATAAAGATATAGAAGTAATTAATTTAAAATCTGGAAAACCAACAATTGAGCTTAAGGGAGGAGCCCTAGATCAATTTAGGTTGATTACTTCTAACAATAAAAATGCCTCAATAGAAATAAGTTTAACTGATGATAAAAAACTAGCTTTAGCAATCGTAATTATATCAGATTAATAATTGGAGTTTATGTTTAAATGAAATTTAATTTATTTAAAAAAAAAACAAGTGAGAATAATGAATTATTACCTAAAAAGAATTATTGGTTAGAAAATTTTAAAACTTTTTTTATAGCTATTTTAATTGCTTTAACTCTTAGAACTTTTGCTTTTGAACCATTTAGCATTCCTTCTGGCTCAATGAAACCTACACTTTTGGAAGGAGATTACTTGTTTGTTTCAAAATATTCATTTGGATATAGTAAACATTCTTTTCCAATGAGTTTTCCTACTTTTACAGGGAGAATATTTGGTAAATATCCTGAAAGGGGAGATGTGGCCGTTTTTAAGTTTACTCAAAATACAAAAATTGATTATATTAAAAGAATTGTAGGTCTTCCAGGTGATACAGTTCAGGTAAAAAATGGTGTATTGTATTTAAATAATGTTCCAATAGAAAGGCAACATAAAGGGCGTTGGAGTGCAAAAGATAGAAATAATGTTATGCAGACGTATGATATTTATCAGGAGAAGTTATCTAATGATTTTATATATCATGTATTAGATGCCACCCCTAATGGTATGTTAGATAACACTGATATTTATACAGTTCCAAAAGGTCATGTTTTTGCTATGGGAGATAATAGAGACCAATCCTCAGATAGTAGAATTCTTAGCCAGCTAGGTTTTATACCTTTCAACCATTTAGTAGGTAGGGCACAAATAATATTTTATTCTAGGGATAGATCTGAGCCATTGTGGAAGTTATGGCTTTGGCCATCTTCTGTTAGGGTGGAACGTATTTTTAAAAGAATATGATAAAGATGAGAGATATAACAAAAATTGAATCAACTTTAAATTATAAATTCAATAATCAAAAATTATTATTAGATGCCTTAACTCATACAAGCTATTTAAATAATAAAGAAGAAATAAGTTTTGAAAGATTAGAGTTCTTGGGAGATAGAGTATTAGGGTTAGCAATATCAGATATTCTTTATGAAATATTTCCTAAAGAATCTGAAGGTGACTTAGCGAGAAGAATTGCTGTATTAGTGAGTGGGAAAACTCTAGCAGCGATAGCAACTAATATTAATATACCAGATGTTATATTAGTAGCAGATAATCTTAGTTTTAAAAATGGTAAAAATCATTCTATATTAGCTGATACTATGGAAGCTATTATTGGAGCTATATTTCTTGATAGTAATTATAATGAAGCTTTAATTTTTATTAAATATATATGGAGTAAATTAATATTAAATTATAATAGTCCTCCTCAAGATCCTAAATCTAAATTACAAGAATTTGCTATGGCAAATAAATATAGTATGCCACTTTATAGCAACTATTCTAAAGATGGTCCTGACCATGCACCTAAATATAAAGTATTAGTCAAGATCACTAATATAGGTGAGTGCTATGGACAAGGTGTGTCTAAAAAAGAAGCTGAAAGAATGGCAGCAATTACATTATTAAAAATAATAGAAAGTGCTTAATAGTAAAATGGATAATTATATTAAAAAGTTTGGGTTTGTTAATATTCTTGGAGCGACAAATGTTGGTAAATCAACTTTAATAAATAGATTAGTTGGACAAAAAGTCTCTATTGTTACAAGAAAAGTACAAACAACTAGAAACAATATTATTGGTATTTTTTGTGCATCCTCTTCACAGGTAGTTTTGATAGATACGCCAGGAATATTTGTACCAAAAAGAAAATTTGATAGAGCTATGATAAATTCAGCATGGAAGAGTGTAAAAGATTCAGATATTACTGTATTAATGTTGGAAGCTAATAAAACATTAGATAGTAATACATTATTGATTTCTGAAGCTTTTAAAAGTAAAAAAATTAAGCTTTCTAAGCAGCTTATATGTGTAATAAATAAAATTGATTTAGTTCAATCTCAAATTTTATTAGAATTAGTAGATAAAATAAAGCAACATTTTGTATGTAAAGAGTTCTTCTTTATTTCTGCTCTAAATGGAGATGGGGTTATAGAACTTAAAAATTATTTAACAAATAATGTTCCAGATGGAAATTGGCATTACCCTGAAGATTATATCACAGATATTCCCTATAGATTGCTGGTTTCAGAGATAATAAGGGAGAAACTAATGGATAGATTTCATCATGAATTACCTTATGGTATGGCTGTGGAGACGGAGGACTGGAATCAACTTCAGGATGGTTCTATTAGAATTGATGTATTGATATATGTTCACAAAAAAGGGCAAAAAAAAATTGTTATAGGGGTAGATGGTTCTAACTTAAAACATATTGGAACAGAAAGTAGAAAAGAATTAAAAAGAATGTTAGATAAAGAAGTTCATTTATTCTTATTTGTAAAAGTTAAAGATAATTGGGATACATCTCCAGATTATTATAAAAATCTAGGCTTAGATTATAATGTTTAGCTAAATGAGATGGCAAGATAAAGGTTTAGTTATCTCAGTAAAAAAATATGGAGAAAATTCTTTAATACTTCATTTATTTACTCAAAACCATGGTGTACATGCAGGTTTAATAAGGCACAATTCTAGAAAAAAGAATGGTAACATACATGAATTAGGTAATTATCTTTCTGTTGAATGGACTGGTAGACTTGAAGAGCAGTTGGGGTTTTATAAGTCTGAACTAGAAAATTCTTATTTATATAATATTATGAATAATTCCTTAAAATTAGAAGCCTTAAATTCTATTTGTTCTATGCTAAAAATGTTTTTAGCGGAAAGACAGGTTAATACTCAGTTATATATTAAGACTTTAGAAATTATAAAATATTTAAATAATAAGGAAGAAATATGGTTGTCTAGATATATTAAGTGGGAATTATTATTATTATCTGAATCAGGGTATGGTTTAGATCTATCAAAGTGTGCAGTAACAGGTAAATTAGATAATTTAAAATATGTATCTCCTAAATCAGGTAGAGCTATATCTGAAGAAGGTGCTGGAAAATGGGTAAATAAATTGTTAATTTTGCCTAATTTTCTTCATAAATTAAATGCAAATACAATTGATGAAGATGAATTACATCATGGTCTAAAATTAACAACTTTTTTCTTAAATAGATATGTTTCTTCTATTGGATTGAAGTTGCCAGATTCAAGAGATAGGTTTACAAATAAGCTAAAATAATTTAATTAAGTAGGTTTTTTTTAATGGAAGAGAATAAAAACAATAACAAACAGATTATTAAAGACTTAACTTTTACAGATGCATTAGGTGACCGATATGTTTCATATGCTATGTCTACCATTATGTCTAGGTCCTTACCTGATGTACGTGATGGTTTAAAACCAGTACATAGACGTTTGTTGTATGCAATGCTTGAACTAAAAATGTTTCCACAATCTGGATTTAAAAAATGTGCTAGAGTTGTGGGTGATGTCATAGGTAAGTTTCATCCACATGGAGATCAAGCTGTTTATGATGCAATGGTAAGATTAGCCCAGGAATTTTCTGTACGGTACCCATTAGTTGATGGTCAAGGAAATTTTGGCAGTATAGATGGTGATAGAGCTGCCGCCATGAGGTATACTGAAGCTAGATTAACTATAATTGCAGAATTATTGCTACAAGATATAGATAAAGATACAGTTGATTTTGCTAGTACTTATGACGGAGAATATAATGAGCCTATTGTACTTCCAGGATTATTCCCTAATTTATTAGCAAATGGTGCTACAGGAATAGCTGTAGGTATGGCAACTAATATTCCATCACATAATATAATAGAATTATTATTATCTATAAGACATTTAATAAAAAGTCCTAATGCAAGTATAAATTCTATTCTTAAGTATATTCAAGGTCCTGATTTTGCGACAGGTGGTATTGTAATAGATAATCCTGAAACTATTTCAAAAGCATACGAAACAGGTAGAGGCTCTTTTACGTTAAGAGCTAAATGGTTCATAGAGAAAAAGACGCATGGGCAATATGTCATTGTCGTAAATGAAATTCCGTGGAGTGTAACAAAAACAAGAATAATTGAAAAAATTGAGGAATTAATTTCTTTAAAAAAAATATTAATATTATCTGACATAATTGATGAGTCTACAGAGGATATTAGAATCTTAATTATTCCTAAAAATAGAGAAATTGATCCTTATAAATTAATGGCAAGATTGTTCAGATTATCTGACTTAGAGGTAAAAATAAATCTTAACATGAATGTAATTGATTCAAATAAAAATCCAAGAGTTATGAACATAAAAGAAGTCTTGTTAGCTTTTATAGGGCATAGAAAAGAAGTTATAATTAGATATAGTAATAATAGATTAAGAATAGCCATTAACAGAAAAGAAGTGTTAGAGGGTTACTTAATAGTTTTTGATAACTTAG
>JAQWRB010000167.1 GCA_029243935.1 Alphaproteobacteria bacterium | reverse complement strand
CTTGAAGCAGATCCTGTTTTAATTTGGCCGCAATTTAGCGCAACTGCAAGATCAGCAATATAATCCAGCGACGAAAAATTTGATTGGCAAAGCTGCTTAAAAGAAAAACTACCTACACGATTTGATATTTTATCTATGATTAATATTCTTCCATTGTATTCTATAGAAGTAGAATTAATAGGTAAATTATTGCGTAATATATTAAATAAATTTGTAGTATACTCTATGTTCGCTGGTAAAAAATAAAAGTCTTGAAACTCATGTTTTCCATTCTTAGTTTTAGCTTTAATTCTATAATCTTTTCCGTCCAAAACTTCTTCTATTATCATAAATTTATCAACTAATTCTATAAAAGGTAAAAAACGTTCGCGCTGTAAACCATTTTTATATAACGATGAAGGAGATGTATTAGATGTCAAAACAACTTTAATATTACTTTTATAAAACATGGAATATATTCGCTCTAAAATCATAGCATCTGCTACATCTAAAACTTCAAACTCGTCAATACATAATAAACTTATATTTTTAGTTAATTTTTTAACAGCATATTTTAAAGGATTTTTATTTTTTAAAGATCTCGCTTCTGTCATATATTTATAAATATTTTGCATAAAATCATACTGATGAACTCTCATACATCTTTTATCTTGTAATAATTTAAAAAATATATCCATTAAGTAAGATTTGCCTCTACCTACACTTCCATAGATATACACTCCCATATTTTTATTTTCTGAAAAAATATTTTTAAGATTAAATGAGGGGTTAACTTCAATATATAAAGCATCTAGAGCTTTAATCGCACCTTTTTGACCAGGGTCATCGAATACTATGCCTGCATATACTAATTTATCATATAATGCAGATATAGTATTTAACTCGCCCAAAAAATGTACTCCTACATGTTGATTACTTCATTACAGGCATAGAGAATAATGCACCATCTTTAATTCCAGAAGGCCAACTAGAAGAAACCGTTTTAACTTTAGTATAAAATCTCACTCCTTCCATGCCGTATGTATTATTAGAACCAAATAAAGAATCTTTCCAACCTCCAAAACTATGGTAAGCTACGGGCACGGGAATAGGAATATTAATTCCTACCATTCCTATATTTGCCTTAGAGGCAAAATCTCTAGCAGTATCACCATCTCTCGTAAATATAGATACCCCATTTCCGTAAGGGTTAGATTTTACTAAATTAAGTGCTTCGTCATAATTTGACGCTCTAACAGTAGAAAGAACAGGCCCAAATATTTCTTGATCATATATCGACATGCCTGGCTTAACATTATCAAATAATGTGCCTCCCATAAAATTACCTTTCTCATAACCCTGAAGAGTAAGGTTTCGTCCATCTACAATAAGACTTGCCCCATCTTTTTCTCCTTCATTTATCAAATTTGTAATATTATCAAAAGATTCCCTTGTAATTATTGGACCCATTTCAGCATCTGGATCATCCCATGGTCCTATTTTAAGGCTACTTACCTTAGGCGTCATTTTTTCAATTAATTTATCTCCAATATCACCTACTGCTACGGCTACACTAATTGCCATACAGCGCTCTCCAGCTGAACCATATGCTGCTCCCATTAAAGCATCTACTGTTTGATCTAAGTCTGCATCAGGCATAATTACCATATGATTTTTTGCTCCGCCTAAAGCTTGAACTCTTTTACCTGCTAAAGACCCTCTTGAATATACATGCCTGGCTATTGGGGTAGAGCCTACAAAAGATACTGCTGATATATCTGGATGGTCTAAAATCGCATTAACTGCCTCTTTATCCCCATTTACTACATTTAATACTCCTGGGGGAGCCCCAGCCTCTTCCAATAATTCTGCTAATTTCATAGGACAAGAAGGATCTCTCTCACTAGGCTTTAATATAAAAGTATTGCCGCAAGCAATTGCAATGGGGAACATCCATAAAGGAACCATAGCAGGGAAATTAAAAGGTGTTATACCTGCTGCAATACCTACTGGCTGACGCATGGAAAAACTATCAACTCCTGTCCCTACTTGTTCTGTATATTCTCCTTTAAGGAGATGAGGAATACCGCATGCAAACTCAACCACTTCTAAACCTCTAATAATGGAACCCCTAGCATCGCTTAATACTTTACCGTGCTCTCTTCCAACCATATCCGCTAATTCATCAATATTTTCTTCAATTAATTGTTTATACTTAAACATGACTCTAGCTCTTTTAATTGGAGGAGTTGCACTCCAACTTTCTAAGGCATTTTTCGCTACAGAAACTGCTTTATCTACTTGAGATATAGAAGCAAGGGTAACCTGACGCTCAACTTCCCCTGTAGCAGGATTATAAACATCTCCTAATCTTGAATTTTTTTCAAAACTTACTTCTCCATTTATTCTATGTCCTATAATTTTCATTGTTATAACCCCTTTGTAAATTTAAATCTCTCTGCAATTTATTATTATATTTTATATAATATAAAGTTTTTAAAAATATACCAAAGTGGAAAGCTTTACTATTATTAATTTAAGAAAATATATAAAATCCATAATAAATAAAATGTAACAAATAATACTCCATATACTCTACCCAAAACATAGCGATACTTATAAAAAGCTACTAATATGATAGTAGAGAGCATAAAAGGAATAATATCAGAAATTGTTAAAAGATTAGGAAAAGATTTTAAAGCCTCATTACCAGATATTACTATAGTAACACCACCAATACCAAGAATATTAAAAATATTAGACCCAACAATATTACCAACTGCAATATTATTTTCCTTTTTTATTGCGGCTATAATAGAAGTAGCAACTTCAGGCAACGAAGTTCCAAATGCTAAAATTCCTAAACCTATAATTGTCTCACGTATTCCAAAATATCTTGCTAAATCTATTGAACCTACTGTAAATAATTTTGCCCCTAAAGAAACGCCTATTAAACCTAATACAAAAATCGTAAGTGTTTTTGCTAAAGAAATGTTTTCTTTATTACTTTCTTCAATAGAATTGTAATCACTAAATTTAATAATATAAAAGATATACAAAAACAGGCAAAATATTAATATTAAACCCACCCACCAATAAGCAATAGATCTGTTAAATAATAAAATTAAAAAAATAATAGAACTGCCCAATAAAACCTTTATATCGAATTGAAAAGTGTTTTTTGGAGGGGAAATAACAACAATTATAGCAGTAATTCCTAGCGCTAAAAACACATTAGCAATATTAGATCCTAAAATATTACCAACTGCAGCTCCTGGGTTTCCTGAATAACTGGCTATTCCAGAAACAAATAGCTCTGGGGCTGAAGTACCAAATGCAACAAGGGTTCCAGCTATTATATAAGGTGAAATTTTAAATATATTTGATAAACTTACGGCTCCTCTAACTAGAAAGTCACCAGAGGAAACTAAAATCAATAGCCCTAAAATTATATATATCCACATCATTATATAAAGGATTACTATAAATAATTGTTAATGTTAAGTTCTTTCAGAAATTGCTTTTTTAATCTTAGAAATGGCCTTGGCTGGATTGAGCCCTTTAGGACAAGTTTTAGTACAATTCATAATAGTGTGACATCTATATAACTTAAAAGAATCTTCTAATTCATTTAAACGTTCATCTGTAGCTTCATCTCTAGTATCTGCAATCCACCTATAAGCTTGAAGCAAAACTGCTGGCCCTAAATATTCATCTCCATTCCACCAATATGAAGGGCAACTAGTAGAACAGCAAAAACACAATATACATTCATAAGCACCATCCAGTTTTTTTCTTTCTTCTGGGCTTTGCCTTCTTTCTAACCCATCTTCAGTGGCACTTTCACTTTTAAGCCATGGCTCTATAGAGGCATATTGCTTATAAGCCTGAGATAAATCAGGAACCAAATCTTTTATAACCTCCATATGAGGTAATGGATAAATTTTAACGTCTTTTGAAACATCATTTATATTTTTAGTACAAGCTAACGTATTTGTGCCATCAATATTCATAGAACAAGAGCCACAAACTCCCTCTCTGCAAGAGCGTCGAAATGTAAGGCTTGGATCTACTTTATTTTTTATATAAATTAATGCATCTAAAACCATAGGTCCACATTCATCTAAATCGACTTCAAATGTATCTAATCGTGGATTATCTTTTGTTTCTGGATCATATCTATATATTTTAAATGTTTTCTTTCTAGAAACATTTTTTTCCAAAGCAAACATATTTCCCTTGGATATTTTTGAGTTTTTTGGAAGAGTTAGCTGAACCATTTTAATAAACCCTAGCTTTTGGAGGAAAACTTTGCACATCATTTGTAAGTGAATTTAAAGTAACTTTACTACTTCCTAGTTTAACTTCTCCATCCTTTTCCCAAGCTAAGCTATGAAATAGCCAATTTTCATCATCACGGTCAGGAAAATCTTCCCTTGCATGAGCCCCCCTGCTTTCTTTTCTATTTCTTGCTGAAGCCATTGTTACAACTGCTTGTTCTAATAGGTTTTTAAGCTCCAGACTCTCTAATAAATCTGTGTTCCAAATCATAGATTTATCCGTAAGAGAAATATTTTTAAATTCTTTCCACACATTATTAATTCTTTTCATTCCCTCATCTAAAATTTCTCCAGTTCTAAACACCGCACAATTTTCCTGCATTGCCCTCTGCATTTCTAAACGAATATCAGAAGTTTGAGCAGAACCTGTAGAATTTCTTACCTCATCTAATCTAGCTAAAGCCTCTTCGCCTGTATTTTTAGAAGCAGGTTTTTGAGTAGCTCCAGGCTTAAGTGTATCACCTAAATGTATACCTGTTGCTCTTCCAAAAACCACCAAATCAAGTAAAGAGTTAGAACCTAAACGATTGGCTCCATGAACAGAAACACACGCCGCTTCACCAACAGCGCACAAACCCTCAACTGTTTCTTTATTATCTCCTCCTTTACCCGTTAAGACCTCTCCAGTATATTTAGATGGAATTCCACCCATATTATAATGGCAAGTAGGTAACACGGGAATAGGTTCATGAGTTACATCAACTCCCGCAAAAATTCTAGCTGTTTCTTTTATTCCAGGTAGCCTTTCATTAATGACGTTTGAATCTAAATGTTCTAAGTGAAGAAAAATATGGTCCGCATCTTTTCCTACTCCTCTTCCTTCATGAATTTCAACTGTCATTGCTCTTGCTACAACATCTCTAGAAGCTAGATCTTTTGCATGAGGTGCGTACCTTTCCATAAACCTTTCGCCAGAACTATTTGTAAGATAACCTCCTTCACCTCTTGTTCCTTCCGTAATCAAGCAACCTGCTCCATATATACCAGTTGGATGAAATTGAACAAACTCCATATCTTGAAGAGGTAAACCGGCTCTTAATGCCATAGCATTTCCATCACCAGTACAGGTATGAGCAGATGTTGCTGAAAAATATACTCTGCCATAACCACCGGTAGCTAAAACTACTGTTTGAGCCATAAATCTATGGATAGTTCCATCTTCTAAGCACCATGCCATTACGCCTCTACACACTCCATC
>JAQWRB010000143.1 GCA_029243935.1 Alphaproteobacteria bacterium | reverse complement strand
TGAACGCACTGGCCTGATCCAGCGAGTGTCTTTGCTTTAGCAGATAAAGCAGGGTCACTTTTATAATCTGTTTTAATCCATTCTTGTTCAGAGAAATATTGAGAGAGTCTTTTCATTTTTTTTTTATCATAACTTGATGCTATAGAGGCCATTATTTCATTTGGTGGCGTTGCTCTTAAACCTGATGCCATATCTTTCAGTTGAATATATAAGTAATAAAAATGCTGTCCTGCTATAATAGGAATAGTATCATCAATAGGTGATGCGCCTTTTGCTCCATGACAAGAAGCACAGAACTCCAAATCATCTGCTATATCTGTGTAATCATCAGCACTAACAGATATCGGAATTAACAATAAAAACACCAATATAAACTTATACATACATTACCTCTTAAGATAAAAAAAAGGGCAACATTTAAGAAAATGCTGCCCTAAAGTAATAGTTAAAATACTAATCTAAAGTAAACGCTATAATATTATTACCACGTTTATAATTTAATTGAGCATTTCCACCAGCAGCCACAACTATATACTGTTTACCATTAACAGTATATGAGCTAGGAGGAGCATTAACACCTGCACCAGCTTGGAATGACCACATTTGTGAACCATTTTCTGCATCATATGCAGCAAAAGTTCCATTACCTTCTCCAGCAAAAACTAAACCACCAGCAGTAGCTAAAATTCCGCCAATCATCGGTTGTTGAGTTTTAACTTTCCATTTAATGTTACCAGTATGATAATCAACAGCTGTGATATTTCCCCATTGCTCTTCAGATGGAATCACTTTAAATGCACCACCAAGCCATAATTTACCACCAGGATAAGGACTAGACTCAACATGATATGTCATTGGCTGATGCAAATTAATAGCATAAGAAAGTCCTAAATTAGGATTAATAGCTAAAGGAGACCATTCAACTCCGCCATTAGCACCTGGAAGCATTCTTGCTCCTTCCGCTGTAGGAAGAACCCACATATTTTCTTGTGGAACCATTGCTTCAGAAAAACGAATTAAACTACAATCATCAGCATTATGTACATATACATGTCCACTCTTTCCGCCATGAAGTAATCCTCTAACCATTTCTCCTTTTTCATTCATTACATCAGTAATAACAACTGGACTCACAGCATCTAAATCCCAAACATCATGAGCAATATATTGGAAATGGCAAACATATTCACCTGTACTAAGATTTACAGCTATAACTGAATTTGTATACAAGTTGTCACCTGGTCTAATGGATCCATCTAAGTCAGGAGAAGGATTTCCCGCAACAAAATATACACGATCATTAGCTAAATCAATTGCAGGATTTTGCCATACTCCACCACCAAGAGTTTTGTAAGGATCTCCTAACTCTTTAAGAGCTTTTTTCTCGGCTTTTATATCTCTTAGCATATCTCTACCGGTTGCATCATGCGTTGCCCAAACACCAACTGAATTTTCTGCTGTAGAATGAAAAGTCCATAGCAAATCGCCAGAAGCAGCATCAAAAGCTTTTACAAAACCTCTAATACCATACTCACCACCGTTTGTTCCTATAAGTATTTTTCCATCAACAGCACTTGGAGCCATAGTTTCTGAATAACCTAGTTCTGGGTCAGCAATTTGCACTTCCCAGTTAAGAGCACCAGTTTTTGCATCTAAAGCAACTAATTTTGCATCTAGAGTACCCATATAAACCATGTCACCATAAGCTGCTACACCTCTGTTGTTTGGTCCACAACAATATGTAGTGATAGGGCCCATTTTATGTTTATAATGCCACAATTCTGCACCAGTTTCTGCATTTAGAGCATAAACATGGTTAAAAGATGTAGTAACATACATAATACCGTTTACAACAATTGGAGATGTTTCCATTGAGTCAACTATTTCTGTTTGGAAAATCCAAGCAGGTCTTAGTTCACCGACATTTTCTAAATTAATTTGTCCAGCTGGATGATAACGAGTTTGTGCATAATTTCCATTAGTATGTAGGAAATTATTTGCGTCGCCGTCAGCTCTATCTAGCATATCTTGAGTAACAGTCTGCATATTACCATAAAGAGTATCTGCATTAGCAGACCCATATGAAAAAGCAAAAGCTACAGCAAGGATAACAAATCTTGATAATAACTTATTTACAATCATAGTCTTCCTCCCTTTATTTGATTAAAATTTATGTATATATTATAAAATATATAATTATAATTATAATTATAATTAAATGTAGGGTAACTATATTTAAAATCAACTAATTAATTAGGAAATAAATATGATATTAGGTCTTGCTGGTTGGAGTGGAAGCGGTAAAACAACATTGATATCAAATTTAATACCACAATTAAAAAATATTAATATTAGTGTTTCAACTTTAAAGCATGCTCACGAAGGTTTTGACATAGATAAACCAGGAAAAGATTCCTATGTACATAGAGAATCTGGGGCTAGAGAAGTCCTTATTTCCTCTAATAAAAGATTTGCATTAATGCATGAGTATAAGAATGAAGAAATGAGCTTAAATTCTTTAGTTAAAAAATTAATTCCTGTAGATCTAATATTAGTAGAAGGATGGAAGAAAGAAAATATAAAAAAAATAGAAGTCTATAGAAAAGAAACTAATAAGCCCTTATTGTATAATAATGATAAAAATATTATTTCTATTGCAACGAATGATAAAAGTATTAAAATTAAAAAAATGACAGTATTAGACCTTAATAACTATGAACAAATTGCAAAATTTATTTACCAATTAATAAAAAAAGAAATAAAATAAATGGCTCAATTAACTCAAGATTGTTTTGCTTTTGGAAAAAAATTAATAAAATTGGAGACTGCTCTTAATAAAATTAAAAAAAATATAAAACCATCAAAAATAATAGAAGAAATAAATATTAGTAAATCGCTAAATAGAATAGTTGCCACGGATATAATTGCCAAAAAAAACATTCCTCCGCATTCTAATTCTGCTGTAGATGGATATGCTATCATATATAATGAATATAAATCTGGAAATAGAGTGTTTAGTATAGCCGGCAAGTCTACTGCTGGGCACCCCTATAAACAGAAAACAAAAAAACTTGCTACTATAAAAATATTGACCGGTGCAATTTTACCAATTGGCTATGATACAGTAATTATGGAAGAAGATTGTATTATAAAAAACAAATCTTTAGTACTACCTAATAACATAAAAAAATATATGAATTACAGACATTTAGGAGAAGATATTAAATTTAAAAGCAAAGTATTTTTTTCAGGACATAAATTGCGTCCACAAGATATAGGAGTATTATATTCTTTAGGTGTAAAAAAAATTAAAGTGTATACGCAACTTAAAATTTGCGTATTTTCTTGTGGAGATGAACTCACTAGTATTGATAAACCTTTAAAAAAAGGGCATATATATGATTCTAATAGAATAATGCTAGTGAATTTTTTATCTAAGTTAAGCTATAAGGTTCAAGACTTAGGTATATTAAAAGATAATAAAAAGTATATTACTAAAAAGTTAAATAATGCTGCAAAAAATAATGATTTTATTATAACAAGCGGTGGTATGTCATTAGGAGATGAAGATCATATAAAACCTTTAATAGAAGAAAGAGGAGAGATGCATGTATGGAGGTTAGCAATTAAACCAGGACGACCTGTAGGTTTTGGTAACTATAATAAAACACCAATACTTGGATTGCCTGGAAATCCTGCAGCTGCTTTTGTAACATTTTTGATGCTAGGAATACCTATTCTCAAACAAATATCAGGACAAAAATTAATAAAGAACAATTATATACCAATTAAAATTAATTTTGAACATAAGAAAAAACCTGGAAAAAAAGAATTTCTTCGAGTAAAACTTTCAAATAAAGATAACAGATTGATTCTAAAAAAATTTCATAAAGAAGGTGCAGGCATACTTAGCTCAACATCATGGGCAACTGGGCTTGGTGTAATTGATGATGATATTGAAGAATTAAAAGAACATGACACAATAAACTATATCTCCTTTAGTGAATTATTAAGTTAAAATGGGAAAAAATAATATAAAAATTGACTTGTTAGGATTAAAGTGCCCTCTTCCAGTTTTAAAAGCAAATAAGTTTATTAAAGAATATAAGAAGGGAGATATACTAGAATTTCTTGTCGATGATGTTGCTGCACCTAATGATTTCAAAATATATTGTGAAACAAAAAATTATGAACTACTTTCTATAAATAAATCTAACTACATTACAATTAAAATTAAAATTTAATTAAACACAATAGTTTTATTTTTATTAAGTAAAACTCTTCTTTCTACGTAACATTTTACAGCCCTAAACAGTACAATTCTCTCTACATCTTTTCCAGCTGCAACCATGTCAGAAGAAGAAGTAGCATGAGTTACTCTAGCAACATCTTGCTCTATTATAGGGCCTTCATCTAAATCACTAGTAACAAAATGTGCAGTTGCTCCAATAAGCTTTACTCCTCTTTTATAAGCCTGTTTATAAGGAGAAGCTCCTTTAAAAGAAGGAAGGAAAGAATGATGGATATTAATTATTTTACCACTATATTTTTCAGAAATTTCTTTACTTAGTATTTGCATATATCTAGCTAATATTATGGCTTCCGCATCATATTTATGTATTAATTTTTCTAAGGATTTTTCTGCAATACTTTTATTATCTTTATTAACTTCTATACAATGAAATGGAATATTGTAATTTTTAGCTAAATTTGCTGCTTCATTGTGATTTGAAATTATTCCAACTATTTGAACTTTTAGTTCTTCAGTTTTAACCCTATATAACAAATCCATTAAACAATGATCAAATTTTGAGACCATAATTATAATTTTAGGAATTTCTTCTGTGCTATAGATGTTAAACGTCATATTTCTTTTTATGGCTATTGTTTTAAATAAATTTCTAATTTTATTAATATCTATTTTATTAATACTATTTATTGATAAAGCTTTAACTCTCATAAAAAATGTATCTGTTTCTGTATCTCCAAACTGATTGGACTCTTTTATTGTTAGCCCCTGCTCAGTCATAAAACTGGCTACTTCTGCAACAATACCATGAGTATCAGGACAGGATAATGTTAATATTAACTCTGATTTATCTTTATTGCTCATTTATATTCCAAAATACATAAAAATAACTTATTATTTCTTCATAACTAAAAACAAATAATTAAACAATAAAAATATCTGGATTAAAATTTGTATAATTGGCAAAAATTATCATTGAAAGAAAAAGAATTATCACTTAATCCAAAGAAAGCCGTTATAGAACATCCTAAGCTTCAAGCCATTGCAACATCCTCTGCTAAAAAATTTAGAGATGCTCATCCTAATAAATACTTAGATATTTCATATGGCAAAAGAGTTAATCAAAAGTTAGATATATTTTTACCCAAAACGATAAATAATAATCCCGTACAATTATATTTTCATGGTGGTTATTGGATTGCTAGAGATAAATTTGATCATTCTCACCTAGCAAAGCCCGCAATAAATAATAATATTATACATGTTTCTGTAAATTATGATTTATCCCCAAATGTTACCCTAGATATAATTGTTGAAGAGACCTATGAATGTTTAGAATGGATTATAAAAAATATTAGAGACTATGGTGGCAACCCAAATAATATAAACCTAGTTGGGCATTCTGCAGGAGCTCATTTAGTAGCAATGGCACTAACAAGAAATTATAGCTTAAATTCTTTCATAAAATCTGCAATTTTAATAAGTGGCATTTATCAACCTCAAATAACACAATATTTATCAATTAGTAAAAAAATTAAGCTTAATAAAAATATTATAAAACTTACTGATGTTTATAATAATAATATTGTACAAAAAACAAATATTCTAATTGTAGTTGGTAATGATGAACCTAACCCCTGGAAAAGGCTTTCAATAGATTTTTCTGAATGGCTTAAAAAAAATAAAATCTCCTTTAAATTCTATAATGCTATACATTTAAATCATTTTACTATAGTAAAAGCTCTTTCTGAAGAAAAAAGCGCTTTATCTAAAAAAGTAACAAATATGTCTGTAAAATTATGAAAGAAAACATACATATACATTTAGACCCCATGGGAGGTATATCTGGCGACATGTTTATTAGTGCCATGATTGATGCCGACTCTTCTTTTAAAAAACTAGCTAAAACTATTTCTAAAAAAATTATAAAAGATATAGAAATTATTATAACAAAATCTTCTATAAACCACATATCAGGAACAAAGTTTGCAGTAAAATTAATATCAAGGACTCACAATCATCATAGATCTTTTAATGATATAAAAAAACTTATAGAAAAAAGTTATTTAGATAAGAAAGTAAAAGATATTTCAATTAATATATTTAATGAATTGGCAAAAGCAGAGTCACAAGTACATGGAGTGAGCATAGATAAGGTTTCTTTTCATGAAATTGGAGCATGGGATTCCATCGTTGATAATATAGTTGCAGCCGCAATTATAAATAAGCTAGATACGGATTATCAAGTTACTTGGTCATGTAGTCCAATCCCAATTGGAAAAGGAACGATTAAAACAGATCATGGTTTGCTTTCTATTCCTGCTCCAGCAACATCTATATTGCTTAAAAACATTCCTATAATTGAAGATGGAATAGAGGGAGAAAGAACAACACCAACGGGGGCTGCAATAATATCCATCATAAAACCTTTTCCAGATATAGCATCTGCATGCAAAGGTACTTTAAATATATATAAGCAGGGCATAGGAATAGGTAATAAAGATTTAAAAATAATACCAAATGTTTTAAGAATTTTAATTTTTAAGTCGAATAAAACTTACATTAAAAATACTCGTAATGAAGTTATTTCTGAAATATCTTTTGATATTGATGATCAAAGTCCCGAAGATTTAGCATTATCACTAGACTTAATATCTCAAAAAAATGGCGTTTTAGATATCATTCAAAATCCAAAATTAGGAAAGAAAAGAAGAGTTATAATAAATGTTATAATTCTATGTAGAGTTGAAAAAACAAAAAATATAATAGAATTAATATTCAATGAGACAAATACTATAGGACTAAGGCATTCTATAATAAGTCGTTTTATCCTTAATAGAGAAATAAGTAAAATTAGCTATTTTAATATAAAGTCTTCCAAGAAACCTTCTGGTAAAATTATTAAAAAAGTTGAATCAAATGATATTAAGAATTATTCTTATAAAAACAGATTATCTATAAGGTCTAAAATAGAAAAAAAGTAATATGCAGCATAATATTCTAAAAAAAGTAATAAAAAGTTTGTTAGATAATAATAAACATGAATTACCTACAGTTGCAGTAAGTGGAGGCATAGATAGCATAACTTTAGCAGTATTTATAAGTAAACTATTTAATGCAGAAAAAATTAATATTGCACATGCTATAGGACCAGCTGTTCCAATAGAAGCTACTAATAGGGTAAAAAACTTAGCTAAAGAATTTAATTGGAATTTGAACATTATAAATACTAATGAGATAAATGACCCTAGATATAGAGCAAACCCTATAAATAGATGTTTTTTTTGTAAAGAAAATTTATATTCAACTATAAAAAATTATACTCAAGGAATAATTTTTTCTGGAGCTAATTTAGACGATTTAAGTGATTATAGGCCT
>JAQWRB010000122.1 GCA_029243935.1 Alphaproteobacteria bacterium | reverse complement strand
AAGTATTTATTAAAACTTCTAATGCAACTAGTAGTGCTTTATATATAGTTAAAATAGGACCTATTGCTAATAATGAAAGAGCAAGTTACGTAAGAAGAAAACTTATAAATGATGAAATCAATACAAAGATAATTATAGAATAGTTTTAATAATTTTTAATCTAGGAGATTATATGTTTCAAAAATTAATGGTGTACTTTTTAAAAGGAATGTTAAGTATTATAATTATAGGTTTCTTTAACTTAAAAAACTCTCTATCTGAAACTACCATAAATACATCTGCAAAATATGCAATATTGATGGATTATGATACCGGACGAGTTCTTCTCAATAAAAATTCTCATGTTGCAATGGCTCCAGCCTCTATGAGCAAATTAATGACTATATATATGGCATTTGAGGCTATTAAACAAGATAGAATTAACCTTGATACATTATTACTAGTTAGTGAGAATGCATGGAGAAAAAAAGATAAAAAAAGTGGTAGAGAATTGTCACCAAGTGGATCAAGTATGTTTCTTGAGCCATTAACAAAAGTTAGTGTTGAAGACTTATTAAAAGGAATTATAATTCAATCAGGCAATGATGCATGTATCGTAATTGCAGAAGCATTAAATGGTTCTGAAGAAGGTTTTTCAGAACAAATGAATAAAAAAGCTATAGAATTAGGCCTTAAAGATAGCTTTTTTACAAATTCAACTGGATGGCCTCATAAAAAACACCTCATGTCATCAGTTGATTTGGCTATATTAGCAAGTAAACTTTATGAAGATTTTCCTGAATATATGCATTATTTTGCAGAAACAAAATTCACTTATAATGGGATTGCTCAACCCAATAGAAATCCAGTTCTCTATCAGGATATAGGTGCTGATGGTTTAAAGACTGGTTATACTAGGGTTAGTGGTCATGGCGTAGTTGCATCTGCTATTCAGAATGGAAGAAGACTAGTCTTAGTATTAAATGGAATAAAAGGTACAAAATTACGAGCAATTGAAGCAGAAAGAGTATTAAGCTGGGGTTTTAGAGAATTTGATAACATAGTATTGTTTGAAAAAAATGAAATAGTGGATTCAGCAAATATATGGTTGGGTAATAGACCTACCGTGCCACTTATAGTAAAGGAAAAAATCATTTTAACATTATCTAAGGCTAATAAAAAAAATGACCTTAAGGCCATTGTAAAATATATAGCACCTTTAATACCTCCATTAAGTAATGAAGATTCAGTCGCTAAGTTATTAATTAAGAATACAAAAGGTGAATTAGTTTCCGAGCATAAACTTTATCCGGAATATAAAATTAATCAAGCAGGCCCAATAGGAAGACTATTTGGATCTCTTTCATATTTAATTTGGGGAAATCCTATTCAATGATGAGCAAACTATTTTCTAAAGGATTATTTATTACATTTGAAGGAGGAGAAGGAACTGGTAAAAGTACACAGGCAAAAATATTATATGATTATTTTATGTCTAATAATATCAAGCCGGTCTTAACAAGGGAGCCTGGAGGTTGTGACGAAGCTGAACTAATTAGAAACTTGCTAGTAAAAGGGTCAATAGATAAATGGGATAGTGTTACTGAGGCTTTATTACATAATGCAGCAAGAAGAGAGCACGTAAAAAAAATTATTAAACCATCTTTGTTAAAAAATAAAATAGTAATTTGTGATAGATATGTAGATTCAACTATGGCTTATCAAGGTGCTGGACAAAAAGTAAATCAAAAATTCTTAATGGATTTAATAAAAGAAGTGACAGAAAATATTACTCCTGATTTAACATTTATTTTTGATATGGATGTAAAGGCTTCATTAATTAGAGCTAATAAAAGAGATAATAGCAATAATAGATATGAAAATTTTAATAATGATTTTCATGAAAAAATAAGAAAATATTTTTTAAGCTTACAGAATAAGGACAAAAGATATGTAATAATTAATGCATCAGATACCATAGAAAACATTAGTAAAGTTATAGTAAATAAATTAAATAAAATCATTACTTAGTTAGAATCTAATATTTATGTCATTAAACATAGACCCTAAAAAAACAAAGATATTTATTGGACACGAACAAGAGAAGGAAGTTTTCCAAAATGCCTTTTTTAATAATTCTTTACACCATTCATGGTTACTTGAAGGTCCTGCAGGAATAGGTAAAGCTACATTTGCATATTGTGCTGCGCGATCAATTTTGGCATTAAATAAAGAAAATAGTAATGAAGTTTCATTATTTTCTAATATAGAATTAGATACTTCTAATACATTAAATTTTAACTTTAATGAAAATAATTTAATTCATAATAGAGTTTCTGAAAACACGCATGTTGATTTGAAAATTATAGAAAGAATAGATGTTGATAAATCTCCATATTCACAAGATATTATACCAGTAAGTAAAGTACGTGATATAGAATTTTTTTTTTCTAAGACTTCTGGTGAAGGAGGTTGGAGAATTGCAATAATAGACAGTTTAGATAACTTAAATAAACATGGATCTAATGCATTATTAAAAATTCTAGAAGAACCTCCTAAATACTGTTTAATTTTTTTAATATCTAGTAATAAATCTAATGTGTTAGACACTATTAGGTCAAGATGCAGAGTACTAAGGTTTTTTCCATTAAAAAAGAATGATACAGAATTAATAATAAAAAATAATATTATAAATGAAAGTGAAGAGGAGCTATATAAATTAAATATAATTTCCAATGGAAGTCCAGGTAAAGCATTAATGTTATATAATAATAATGGATTGGAATTATATGATCATTTAACGAATATTTTTTTTAATATTCCAAATATTGATCAAAAGAATATAGATAT
>JAQWRB010000107.1 GCA_029243935.1 Alphaproteobacteria bacterium | reverse complement strand
GGAAGAGTTATTTAAAAATTATACATATAAGGTGCCAATAATTTTTCTTTTAGAAGTTTTAAATGAGATACAAGGTCATCATCCATATAAACAGTATTTTAGAAAGCCAATTAATGCGATGACTTTACAAAACTATTTATCTCCTTATTTAGAAATAAAAGAAGTTGTTAAAGCTAATACAATAAAAACAGGTAATTTTTCTTTTGATAAAACTTTAAATATTTTAGTTGATAAAAATGAAAATATAATTGACCTTACACCTTTAGAATCCAGACTTCTTCTCACCTTTTTTGAAAATCTCAATAAGGTTTTGAATGAAGAATTTTTGCTTAAAAATGTTTGGGGATATTCTGCACAAGCAAATTCAAATACTATAAAAACGCATATATGGAGGCTAAGAAAAAAAATATCTCAAAAGAGCAAGGCTAATTTTGACTTAGAAACTAGCAATAAAGGATATGTTCTTAAAAATAAAGATACGGTCTTATAAGCTAATTTCTATGCTTTGGTTTCCGAGCTATTTGAGGTTTATTGAATGGCCCCTCCCAAACATCTCCTTTAAGCCTGTCTTGTTCGGATAATTTGAAAATTTTTTCATTTAAGCTTTTTTTATTAAAAGAAAGTTGCTTTAATATTTTTATTTTAGTTGCTTCATTTTTTTCATTAAAAATTGTCCAACCATTAATTTTAAAAGGGTTGCTAGAAGTGTGTAGTAAAATAGGGGGCATTAATTGTTTATCTTGATTTCTCATTAGGATTTCGTAAAAGATATGATTGACTTTATTTATTTTTAACTCTTTAACATTACTAACTACACCATTAGTATCTAGGTTGTTTTTGTCCAAACCAAATTGTAAATTATTTTTTGTTAAAATGCTCCAGGGGCCATCATTAGCTAAACTAGTTATAATGTCATCATTGGCTTTATAAAGTATTAGATAATAAGAATTAGAGAGTATTATTAAGTCATTAGTCCCTTTATACTCTATTCTGAGTTTATTAGGCTTTTCGATTTGCATCCATCCTATTTCTTTTTCTTTATTTGGCGACTGTTGTTCGAATGTGAAAGACATGTTTTGAATAGTGTTTAAATAATTTTCTAGCATTTCTATATTGTTTTTTATATCTTCAGACTTACTAGCAGAAGTACAGATAATTAATAGGAGTATGATAAAAATTATTTTATATTTGTACATAATGAAACCTATGATTTTATTTCTTATTAAGAAGCACTTCACGTTTACCAGTTTGGCTAGCAGAAGAAATCATATTTTCTGCTTCCATAACATCAATAATTCTAGCTGCTCTATTATACCCAATTTGTAAATGGCGTTGCAGAAAACTTGTCGATGCTTTTTGCTCTCTAGCAACGAGATCTACCGCTTGATCAAATAGTGGGTCATTAGGTTTATCTTCGTTAATATTAAACGGAGAATCTTCTACTTCTTCAGTAATTTCAAATAGATAATTTGGTTTACCATTATTTCTGAGAAAAGAGGCAACTTTTTCTACTTCTTGATCTGTAACAAAGGGGCCATGAATTCTCTGAACTTGACTAGCAGACTCCATAAATAACATATCCCCTTTGCCCAATAACTGTTCTGCCCCTTGTTCACCTAGTATTGTTCTACTGTCAATTTTACTTGTTACTTGAAAGCTAATACGAGTAGGCAAATTAGCCTTAATTGTGCCTGTTATTACATCTACTGAAGGTCTTTGTGTGGCTACTATTAGATGGATGCCAGCGGCTCTTGCTTTTTGTGCTAATGCCTGAATAGACATTTCTATGTCTCTTCCTGCTGATAGCATTAAATCAGCTACTTCATCAATAACTATAACTATATTAGGAAGAATTTCAGAAGCTAGTTCATGTTTTTCTGTTATAGGTTGACCGCTAGTAGGGTCAAAACCTGTTTGAAAAGTTTTTGTTAAAACATCTCCTTTTTCTTGGGTTTTTATAATTTTATTATTATAACTATGTATACTTCTTACACCTAGCTCTGTCATTAAACGGTACCTATTGTTCATTTCTTTTATAGCCCATTTTAATGCAACTACGGCTTTTCTTGGTTCTGTTACAACAGGATGTAAGAGATGGGGAATGTCTTCATAAACAGATAACTCTAACATTTTAGGGTCTATCATTATAAATTTTAATTTTTTAGGATCTAATGTATATAAAAGAGACATGATCATAGCGTTGACAGCAACAGATTTTCCAGAACCAGTGGTGCCTGCTACAAGTAAGTGGGGCATTTTTGCTAAATCTGTAATAATAGGATTTCCTGCAATATTTTTACCTAATGCTAGAGGCAAATCATATTTTTCTTCGAATGCCTTTGCGCTAATTAATTCTTTTAGAAATACAATTTCTCTATCTTCGTTAGGCAGTTCTATTCCAATAGCGTTTCTTCCAGGAACTACAGCAACTCTTGCAGATACTGCACTCATAGACCGAGCTATATCATCGGATAATCCTATTACTCTGCTGGACCTAACACCTGGGGCAGGCTCTAATTCATACCTAGTAACAACCGGCCCAGATTGTATCCTTCCTATTTCACCCCTAACTCCAAAATCATCTAAGACATTTTCTAACATTCTAGCGGTATTTTCTAAATGTTCTTCATTATTTTTAAATTGTTTTTTTCTTTTGGGCTCAACCAAAAGTTCAAGTTGAGGCAATGAGAATAAATCATCTTCTTTAAAACCTAATTCTAATTCTTTTTGTCTTTCTTTTTCGACACGTTTCCCTAAATTAGGTTTTTGCTTTTTAGAAATCTTTTTTCTGGTAAAATCACTTTTTAATGTATTTGTTTTTTTACGGAGTAATAATGTAAATAAACCTCTACTAAAATAGACTAAAGTTTTAATAGTATTAGATGTAATTATGGAACAAGCTTTAATAACATAAAATATAATTTTATTGTATATTGTAAATCTAAAATCTAAAGAAAATAAAACAAGTAGGGCCCCTAAAAAAATAGATGTTACATTAACTACAATAGATTTTTTTTCCATGGCTATAAATTGTTCAATCCATAATAATAATTTATATGAAAAAAGACTCAATTGCCCTGTATCTTGTCCAAGATTTTTAAAACCACCACAAATAAAACAGACGCCTATAAGGATAAATATAAGCTTAATGATTAAATATTTTATTTTTTCTGTTTTTAGTATTCTGTAACCTAAAATTAGTACAGGAATAGGAATGATCCATCCCGCTTTTCCTGTCCAATACATAAGAACACCATTTATCCAAGAACTAATAATAAAAAAAGAAGCAATATTTTCTTGAGGAGCAGAGGTATAGGGGTTCCCATAATCATGAAAATCAAAATAATATAAAACAAAGTATAAATAGAGAGAAAAAATTATAAACAACAAGCCTAATAATTGATAAGTTTTGTTTTTTAGCCAATTAAAAACATTATTAGTTTTATGGGACAAACCATTTTGATCTGGTATTTTCATTTTGAATAATTGTTTAGCAAATTATATATATTTTTTAGTGCAGAATTGGTTTCTTTTATACTTCCAACTAAAGCAACACGAATATAAGCCTTAGAGCTTTCTAATCTCGATAAATAGGAACCTGGCATAACTTTTATTCCTTTTTTATTCCATAGTTCTTTAGTAATTTCTTCTCCATTACCTACATTTAGCCATAAATAAAAACCACCATCAGGCATATAATATCCATAGTTATTTTTAAAGATAGATTTAGCAATCTGAAATTTTTTCTTATATTTTTGACGATTTTTTTCTGCATGAATATCATCATTCCAAAGAGCAGTTGCGGCTTCTTGAATAGGTATAGGTTGTTGGCCTGCACAATAGTGCCGCAGTTTTTTAAAGTTTTTAAGAATATTTTTGTCTCCAACTGCAAAGCCTGAACGAAATCCTGGGACATTAGATCTTTTTGATAACGAATGGAAACTTACAATATTAGAAATAGTTGTATTTAATTTTTCGCAGGCTTCTAGAACGCCCATAGGAGCAAGGCTTGAATATATGTCAGTGTAGCACTCATCAACAATTAAAGTAGCATTATTACTTCTTGCTAGAAAAATTAAATCTTTCCAATCTTTTAGTTTTAAAGACACTCCCTCTGGATTAGAAGGAGAACAAACGTAAATTATAGAAGTTCTGCTTAGTGTTTTTTTATCAACTTGAGAAAAAGCTGGTATAAAATTATTTTCTTTTAGAGAACTTACAAAAATAGGGTCTGCACCACTTATTCTAGATGCTCCTGCGTAAACTTGATAAAAGGGATCTGGAATAAGGATGGCAGGCTTTAAGTTATTCTTTGTTTTTGGGTTAAGTGCTAATGCAATATTGAATAACCCTTCCCTAGTCCCTGCTAATTGAACAATATGATCTTTGTGATTTACCATATCCTTAGTTAAATTAAACCTTCTTTTAAGCCAATTAATAGAGGCAATATTTAATTGCTCCATACCAAGTGTAGGAGGGTATTTACTCCATTTCATATAATTTCTATTTATTATTTCTTTGATAAATTTAGGGGGTTTATGTTGGGGCTCTCCAATGGAAAGTATAAGCGCTATTTTGTTTTTAGGAATTTGTATTCCTTTTAGTAAATTATTAAGCTTTTGGAATGGATAGTCATTTAATAATTCAAGGTCTTCATTAAATTGATTTCTATTAACTACGTTTTTATTCATAAAGATTTTTCTAACCTAATTGTTCATATATTATTATAGCTTTGTATTTTAATTTGGTCTAATGGAGTTTAATATTTATAATTTTTTGCTATAATGTTTGCTGTATTTTGATTTTTAATTTATAATTGCCTAATATTTAAACATTAAAAATATATTGTGAGAGATTTTTAATCTTTTTCGTCAATATTTAGTTTGGGGGAATAATGGTTGGTGCAGATACGTCTTGGATATTAACTTCTACGGCTTTAGTGCTTTTAATGACTTTACCAGGTTTAGCGCTTTTTTATGGAGGGTTAGTTAGAGCTCGTAATATTTTGTCAGTTTTAATACAATGCTTTGCAATTGCATGTTTGGCTTCAATAGTATGGCTGGTCGCAGGCTATAGTATAGCTTTTTCAGGTGATGGTGCATACATTGGAGATTTAGCAAAAATTTTTCTAAGAGGAGTGAGTACGGATACAGAAGCAGGTAATTTGCCTGAAAATGTGTTTTTCATGTTTCAAATGACCTTTGCTATAATTACACCTGCTTTAATAGTGGGTGCATATGTAGAAAGAATTAAATTTTCAGCCGTACTTTGGATTTCTGGATTATGGTTACTTCTTGTCTATGCTCCTGTTACACATTGGGTTTGGGGCGGAGGCTGGTTAGCCCAAATGGGAATACAAGACTTTGCAGGAGGTTTAGTTGTTCATTTAAATTGTGGAATGGCTGCTTTGGTTATAGCCAAAATGCTAGGAGCTAGAAAAGGTTTTCCTAATGATGTCAAGCCACCGCATAACCCAGCTTTAGTATTTGTTGGTGCGGCAATGTTATGGGTAGGATGGTTTGGCTTTAATGGAGGATCTGCTTTAGCAGCAGACGGTGCTGCCGGCATGGCTATCACGGTTACGCACATATCAGCAGCTACTGCAACATTGACTTGGATGATAATAGAATGGATGTCACATGGTAAACCTACACTCGTAGGTGCCGCTACTGGAGCAATAGCAGGTCTCGCAACTATTACTCCTGCTTCAGGCTATGTAGGTCCTGTTGGAGCATTAATCATTGGAGTTTTAGCTGGTCTTATATGTTATAAAATGTGTGGAATTATTAAAAACAAATGGAAAATAGATGATGCTTTAGACGTAATGGCCGTGCATGGAGTAGGAGGAGTGCTTGGAATATTATTAACAGCTCCTTTAGGCGCAGTTGCATTTGGTGGTTTGGGTTTATCCGATCAAACTATCGGCAATCAATTTATAACCCAATTAATTGGTGTTATAGCTGTGGGTATATGGTGTTTAGTTATTACTTGGCTAATTACTTTAGTAGTACGGAAGTTTATTGGTTTAAGAGTTACGGATGATGAAGAGATAGAGGGTTTAGACACTTCTATTCATGGAGAAAAAGGCTATAATTAATAGTTTTTATTAAATAATAAGGAGTAATTATTCATTTGCTCCTTATTATTTAATAATATTATATATATTTTCTGCTAGATTTATTAGTTTCTCATCATTTTCAATTGACATAGATAGCATAATACCTATCGGTAAATCCCCAGGGCATGGTAAGCTTATGGAACACATCGGCAAAACATTACCTATTCTCGTGTTTCTTAATGCCAGCATATTATATTTATCATATAATTTTTCATTACTTTGCACCTCATTAATTTTAGGGGGTAAGATAGGTACAGTAGGCATTAAAATAGCATCATAGTTCTTTATAGAAGAATACAATTTTTTAGAAAGAGCTATTTGAGATTCTTCAACTATTTTTATGCTATTCTGCTTCATGTATTTGCCTTGATACATTCTGTTTAGTACATTAATATCCATTAGATCACTATTTTTTTCTATTAAACCTTTCCACTCAGCATAACCTTGATATGTGACAGTGGTACCATGTTCAGATAGTATTTTATGCATTTCTTCTATTTCTAATATTTCTTTTTCTATAATTTGTATGCCCGCTTTTGATAATTTTTTTATAGCTTCTTCAGCAGCCTTTTCGATTTCAATATCACAATCTTTCCATGGCATTCCTTTAACTACCAGTATTCTTGTAGTTCTTAAATTTATCTTATTGAATTTTATATAAGGTTGATTTGTT
>JAQWRB010000096.1 GCA_029243935.1 Alphaproteobacteria bacterium | reverse complement strand
ATAGTTAAGTTAAAACTTTAGATTTATACTAAGGGTAACTAATGTCAGAAGATATATATGGATCAGGTGATGATAATTCTGGAACAGTATTTAGAGATACTATTATGCTGGCTCTCGCCGGATTTGTGTCTTTAGTAGTATTATTACTGCCTTTCATAAACCCTCCTGCTGAAACGGATTCTACTAAATCAGATCCACCAGGAAATGTTATTATAGAAGTATTTTGGCCTGAAGATAGAGATGTTGATGTAGATTTATGGGTAAAAGCTCCAGAAGATATTCCGGTAGGATATTCTAATAGAGGAGGATTATTTTTCAATTTACTAAGAGATGACCTTGGTGTTTATAAAGACCCTACTCCAATTAATTATGAAGTCGCTTATAGTAGAGGTATTAATCCTGGGGAACATATTGTAAATCTACATTTATATAGAGAAGACCTTTCAGCATTTAATCCATTTGAAGCCCATGTAGTAGTTACAGTGGTAAACCCAAAAACAAAAATACGTCAACAAATATTAGAATCAAAAGTACTCTTAGATGAAATAGGAAAAGAATTAACTATTTTTAGATTTAAACTAGATGAAGAAGGTAATCTGAATAAAAATAGTCTTAATAATGATTTTGTTCAATTAAGGTCTGGTTCTAAATAAATGATCCAATGAAAACATTTCAATATAAAATACTTAAAGTAAAATTAAAAGATATGCCTCGTGATCTATTATCCCACTATCCACTTTTAGATATGGGAAGAGATGGATGGGAACTAATAGAAGTAATTAGGGTAGATATTGATAGTGATTATTCTTATTATCACTACTTTAAAAAAGAAGTGTTAGACTAAAACTTAAAATTATATTTAATAAAAATGAAGTCAATGCTATAGTTTATTATGCTTATTATGAAAACTTTTTTAATATTTTTCTTGATTATTATTTGCAATATAAATATTGCAATTGCTCAATCTATAGAGTTAAGAGAAAATTTAAAACATACTAAAAACCTATATAATGAAGGTAAATTAGAAAAGGCTATAATTAGTGCAAAAAAGGCTATTGAAATATCAAGAATAGATTTTGGAACAGAGCATTACTACACTGCTACTTTAATTGAAAATTTAGGAATTATTCAATATGAAATGTTAAAGTATACAGATGCTGAAAAATCTTTTCAGGAAGTTTTTACTATAAGAAAAGCAACTCTTGAAAATGATCATACTGATATTGCAGAGGCATTAAATTTTATAGCACTATCAAATAGAAAATTATTAAAATATGATAAAGCTCTTGATTATCATAATAAAGCTTTGTTAGTCATGTCTAGAGCTATCACAAAATCTAACCCAAATGCAATGAATGAACAAAACAGAAAAGGCGCAATGTTTAGAGCAAGTGCAATGCATACAAGAGCATTAATTGCTATTAAAAATGAAAATATATATCATGCTATAGGTCTTCTTAAAACATCAGCAAAAATATTTTATAACACTTTGGGGAAAGACAAAACACAACTAAGAGAGTCCTATCAAGAATTGATAAAACAAGCCTTAAATGTTGATGATTTAGAATTGGCAAATAGTATTAAGAAAAAACTTAAAAAGCTGAATAAGGATATATAAAAATCATGAAAAATAATATAATTGATATATATATAGACTTTAAAAGTCCATATGCATACTTAGCTATTAATCCTTCTATTAAATTTGCAAAACGGAATAAACTAAAAATAAATTGGCTGCCTTGTGTATTAGAAATACCTGATTATCTAGGTAGTGCAAAAGTAGATGATCAAAGGAATATTTTAGAAAGTGATAGAAACCCACATCAATGGAGAAGAGTTAAATATTCATATATGGATTGCAGAAGATATGCTAACATCAGAGATATTACAATTCGAGGTCCTCAAAAAATTTGGAATACACAATTGATTTCTATAGCTTTATTGTGGACAAAAAATAACAATTATGAACTTACGGAATTATTTATTGAATACGTATTTGAAAAATTCTGGAAAAGAGAAATAGATATTGAAGATTATAGTGTAATTACAAGTATTCTAAAACATATCGGTATTAATTCTAATTTTTTTAAAGAATGGTCTATTAATGATGGAAAAAAAGAATTAGAAGTAATAACAGAAAAAGGTCAGGAAAAAGGTGTTTTTGGTGTGCCTAGTTATTATTTTGATAATGAACTATTTTGGGGAAGAGAGCACTTACCTATGATTGAAGCAAAAATAACTAATGATTACAGTAAAATTTATTAACTAGAATTTAACAATATTTCTATTTCTCTATAAGAATTTATAAATTTACATTGACCCAAAACAGTATTTTTTTTATTTGTGAATTTCATATTTTCTAATATTACAAATATTTTATAAAAACGAATATATTCAGGTGTCAATTTATAATAAGCAGGATAAGTGCTCTTTTTAATAAGGGAAAGTTTTCTATCAAACCAAACTTTATAAGCCTGACCTTGATTAAACCAATAATATTCTGTTATTTGTTTTTTATTTTCAGAATAATAATCACATATTAAACCTTTATTATCTATTTCATTACTTAAAACTGGAAAAGCCTTAATAAGAATAATAAATATTATTAGATATATTTTCATATTTTTATCCTAATTTGGAATAAACGGATTATTTATACTAGGATCTAATTTTTGAAGATCAACAAATTTATTTCTAAGCTTGTTCTCAAACTCTAAATCTGGTTGAGAACCAAAAAATACCGCTCTAGTTAACTCAGTAAATGCATTATTAAAATTCCCTAGTTCATAATAAGTTTTAGATAAAATCATTCTAGTCTTCCCCCACCTGCCATAATATTTTATAGACTTTTTTAAAATGGCTAATGCTTCATTATATTGTTGATTTAAATAAAAATTGTTACCATAGTCAGTTAATAGTCTTGCTACTGGGTTAATTTCGCCCCTAGCATGGTGCCTATCATATAACCTTGAGATCCTATTTAAAACTTTATCATTATTAACTATTGTTTCGGGAATAAAGTTATAATTTCTCATAAGTCTTAAAATAGAACTACTTTCCTTGCTAGTTACAAGATTATTAGCTCCTCTTACCACCATAAAATCATTCATTCTTTGCGTATGCCATGCTCCAAAGAGATGTCCAAATTCATGTGCTATAATTACACTACTTTTATAATTCAGTAACTTATCTAGGTTAGCAACCATTACTATATTGGAAAATGTTCCGGCAATTCCATTACCTTTAATTTTCCTCCCTATTATACTAAGAATAACTTCTTCATACATATTAAAATTTAAATTTAAAATTTGTGATTTATGAAAGGTAAATAAATTTGATAAATTATTAATTTTTTTATTAAAATTAAACTGTTTTTTTGCAATAATTTGCCATTTGATTTTAAAATTTGAAAAATAAAAATCATTAATCTCTATGAACCTGTTTTTTAAGTTATTTTCCCAATCTTTTTCAAAAAATACCTCATCATCATATAATACTAAAACTTTAATTATTCTTGTTTCATAACAGTCCTTATCAATACAAGTATTTTTATCTGCTAACAGAATTTTGTTAATAAAAAAAATTGAAAACACTATTATTAATACTATATATATGAAGAGTTTTATAATATATTTTTTAAGATTATTTTCTAGAAACATAATTTTCTTTTAGTTATTTAATTTATTTTTAAATATGATATATAACTTTAGATTATACATATAATACTAATCTAAATTTATTTCTTCAGGAGTACAATAATTATGGGATTAAAATACTTACTTTTACTAAGATTTGGGATTGTTAACTTAGTTGCATTTGCTTTGTTGGGTGCTGCATGGGCTCAAGGATTAGTGGCAAAAGTTATAAATGCAGATGTAACCAATATGGTGATTTTAATATGCGTAGTTTTCTTAATTGGGCTTTTTTTAGCAGGCTATAGGTTATGGAAAGTAAGCAAACAATTAAATGCAGCATATAATTATAACCCAGATGAACCTTCCAGAACTGCAGATTTTTTATCAAAAACTAAAGGTAAGAATGCATCAAGTAGATCTAATATAGCTCAAGCTTTAAAATTAAAATTATTCTCACGTATCATTCATATTAGATATATTGCTAATTCTTTAACAGTACTAGGATTAATTGGAACTGTTCTAGGTTTTATAATTGCATTATCTGGAGTGGATCCCGATGTAGCTTCTAACCCTAGTGCAATTAGTCCAATGGTAGCACAATTAATTGAAGGAATGTCCGTTGCTTTATATACAACTTTAGTTGGTTCTATATTAAGTGTTTGGTTAGGCTTAATATACCAAATGCTAGCAACAGGTACTTCAAATTTAGTGTCTAAAATTATAGAACTATCAGAAAGTTAAAAAATGGAAGATCCATTTGATTCAATAAGTTCTGAAGACGATGATTTAAGTAGTACCGATACGGTATTTAGAGATATGACAATGTTAGCTTTATCAGGTTTTGTAATTATTGTTTTATTACTTTTACCTTGGTTAAATATTGTTGCACAAGACGAAGCCACAAAAGAGCCCTCAGGTAGTGTTATAGTTGAAGTATTATGGGCTGATGATAGAAATGTGGATGTAGACTTGTGGGTAAAATCTCCTGACGATGCAGCAGTTGGATATTCTAATATGGCAGGGTATTATTTTAACCTTTTAAGAGATGATAGAGGAAATGAATTTGATAGAACTCCTATAAATTATGAAATAAGTTATACGAGAGGCATTGCAGCAGGTGAATATCAAGCAAACCTTCACTTATATACTATGGATAATGGCCCTCCAATTAATGCGCAAGTTATTATTAGTGTTGTTGAACCAGATCAACGAGCTAGAACAGCTATTATAAAAAAAAATGTCGTTTTAAAGAAATATAATGAAGAAATAACAGTTGCTAGATGGACTTTGAATAATGATGGAAAGTTAGCTCCTAATAGTGTTCATAGTCTAAAACGCAGTTTATTAAGAAGGTAAAACAATGGATATTTTAAATATACTTTATGTTGCTATAACGGCTTTAGCAGTTCTTTTAGTTTCTATTACAATATGGTCTAGAAGGCCTTTTAAATGGCGACTAAGTGCCTTTTTTATTGGTGTTGGTTTAGTTACAATATTATATGCTTCAATACTAGAATTACTAAGCAGGCCTAAACCAGCGCATATGGAACTATTTCATAAAGATATTCCAGAAGTAGTATTATTACATGCTTCTTGGGAAGAAGAGGTAGCTCTTTATATTTTAGTAGAAATACCTGGAGTGGATGAGCCTAGATTATATATTTTACCTTGGAATAGAGAAGAAGCAGAAAAATTTGAGCAAGCCATGGATGAAGGTGAAGAAAAAAATGAAGAAGTAAGAATAGGAAATCCTTTTTTTAACGCGGATGAAGAAGATAGAGAAAGATTAATATATACAACTCCTTCTAAACCCCTAGAACAAAAAGGTAGAGAACAATTACCTATAACTAACTTTGATCCAGAAGCAGAACAACCATCCTATGGAGAAGAAGAGGATAAAAATTAGACTTTATTGTTTATATACATCAAAGACTTTAAATTTACCAAAAGTTACATTACTTGAAGATTTATCTTGAGATGAGAATATTTCTAATCTAAAATAGCGTCCTCTTTTGCCTTCTAAAACTATAAATTTTTCTTCTCCATTTGGGGAAAGTCTAATTTCAGCTATTACTTCCCAACCACCCATATGCGGGAATGGATCAGCAGAAGATATTCTAATATGTTGTGCCCAGCTATCTTGGTTACCTTTATTTTTTGCCGTAAAAGAAACTGCTTCAAAGCGCTTATTCTTAGGTAAAGCAAATGTTAAAACTTGAGGAAATATATTGCCTAAAGATGCCCAATACCCTTCTTTTACTCCATTAATAACATTTATTGTTAAATGCGGTGATTTTTCAGAAGTCCAATGAACAGCCTTACCTCCAGATTGTGTAGCTATTATATCTTTTGAATATGCGTTATTAGTTAATAAGACTAATAATATTAACTTTATTAACTT
>JAQWRB010000087.1 GCA_029243935.1 Alphaproteobacteria bacterium | reverse complement strand
ATCTATAGGTAAAAGAATAGAAAATATTAATAATAATAAAATGTTATTTTTTTTCATCATAAATACCTAGTTTAAAAAGTTTAATTATAGAAATAAATGAGATTGATAATTATTCTCAATTAAATATATGCAAATATAATAATTTAATAAAGATTAAAATAAAGTTTAACAAAATTATAATGTTATATATCTGAAATATTATCGCGTGAAAGAACAGATGGACCAATATTTCTTGACAATAAGCCAGCAGCTTTAAGTTCTGATATTCCCGGCAAATCTTTAATTGTTTCTAAACCAAAATGATCTAAAAAATTTCTAGTAGTGCGCCATGTTGAAGGTTTTCCTGGAACAGCCTTGTACCCACGTGGTTCAACCCAATTAGACTCAAATAAAACATCTAGAGAGCCTTGGCTAACACTTACCCCTCTCATATCTTCTATTTCAGCCCTTGTAATTGGTTGATGAAATGCAATTATAGCTAAAATTTCTAATGCAGCCTTTGATAATTTTTTATGAATAGTTTTTTCAACTTTTAAAAAATCAGAAATCTCACTTGATGTTCTAAAAGCTAATGTATCTCCCAATTTTTCTAATACAAACCCATTATCTTTATATTTATTTAATAAAAAATCTATAATGAAACCAATATCTACATTATCTGGTAAGCGGTTAGTGAGTGACCTAATACTAATAGGTTTGTCATTAGCAAAAATTATTGCTTCAGCAATTTTAATACTTAATTCATTTTTCATTATTATCTATTCTCTTATTTTTGACCTTATAAAAATATCCCCAAATGGGTTTAGTTGTCTAATTTCAAGCTCTCCTTTTTTAGCTAATTCTAATGTCGCAGAAAATGTTGCAGCTAAAACAGAACTATTAAATACCTTATCTTCAATAGATAAACTTTCTGGTAAAAACAAAGATAGCTGCTCCCATTCCTTATTATTACTACCTAATATTTTATTTAATCTCTTTAAAGCAGATTCTATTGACTCTAACTTTTTTCTAGGAGGAACATAATCTAATATATTGCGTCCTCTAACTATATTAGTGTAAGAAAAAAGCAAATCGTTTAAAGTTGTATTATCAACTCTATTAATAATATGTATTTCATCAGACATCATACCTCTAGGAAACCTAGCTTTATAAAGTAAGTTTAAATCAAATAATTTTATAGCAGATTCTCTCATAGACTGCAGTCTATTCAATTGCAGTTTTAGAGCCTCAGAAAGCTCTGCACCAGAAATTTCTTCAATTACTTCTTCTGGTAATAATATTTTAGACTTTAAAAATGCTAACCATGCGGCCATCACAAGATAATCTGATACTAACTCCAAATTTAGCTTTTTAGCATTTTCTACGTAATCTAAATATTGATTAGCTAAATCTAATATTGAAATGTTTATCAAGTCAACTTTTTGCTTTTTAGCTAAATCTAATAAAAGGTCTATTGCACCTTCATATCCATTTATATCTAGTAAAAATTGATTATCCGGAGGAATATCATCTATATTATTATGAGAGTTATGAATATTATCTACAAAATTATGTTTAATATCTTCCATATGCACCCGAATGAAAATAGATTATTACATATTTTTACCACAATATATATAAATAAGCCAGTAATAACTACTATATATAGATATAATTATTTGTAATATTCTACGTCATATTTTGAAAAATTATTAAAAATTTTATTAATTTCATTTAAATAAATAGTTTTATTCATCGATATATCAACATTTTTTATTCTATCTAAAGATAATTTTAATTTATCTGATAAAGCTTTACCTAATAGAGGTGCATTTATTAGAACTTGCTCTGCCGTAGTTATATTTCCAGAACAATGCAATACTATATCTAAACCTGCTTTTATTATAGATAGTACCCTATCTTCTATTGTACCTTTTAATGCTAACATCTCTATATCATCTGATATTAATATACCATCATACTTTATAACATTTCTAATATAGTTATAAGCTTTTTTTGATTGTGTAATAGGCAACTTATTATCTATTTCAGTATATAATATATGAGCTGTCATAGCTATTGGCATATTATATAAATCTTTAAATGGTATAAAATCGCTCCTTTCTAAAGTATCTATTTTATCACTTATTATAGGTAACTCTTTGTGACTATCCGTTATAGATTTTCCATGGCCTGGAATGTGTTTAATAATTGGTAGAACTCCTGAATCTATTAAACCATTACAAGCAGATTTACCTAGTGATGATACAATAAAAGGATCTGATGGAAATGCTCTATCACCTATAACTGAATTCATTTGTTCACTTTTAACATCTAAGCATGGCGCACAATTAACATTAATTCCTAATTCTTTAAGATCCATACCTAATAATATATAATTTAGGTATGTAGCTCTTCTTGCAATATTTAAAGAATTTATAGCTAATTTTCCAAATAGATTTGATGGTGGATATTTAGGCCAATCTGGATTTGTTAATCTCTGAACTCTTCCCCCCTCTTGATCAATTAATATTAGGCAATTCCACCCAATAATATTTCTAATATTTCCTATTAAATTTTTAACTTGATCTTTATCATGAATATTACGACTAAATAATATATAACCTAGTGGAGAGTATTTTTTTAAAATATCAATTTCATCATTTTTTAATTCTAGCCCCTGAAGACCAATTATCGCTTTCTTAGATGCTTCCATTAATTACTTCTTATCCTTAACTATTAAGCATTCATTGTTATTAACATTTAGAACTAAACATAATTTATATATCTCTTTTATGTCATAATATGGACCAACTCTTACTCTATAATATGTGCCTCTTTCAGATAAATTTGCAGTAACTATAATTAAATTAAGTTTATTAAGAATAGGATCTGAAGACTCTTTATAAAATTTAATTAATTTTTTAGCTTTATTAAGTGATTTATAAGAGACTAATTGAAGGAATAAATTGTTAGC
>JAQWRB010000083.1 GCA_029243935.1 Alphaproteobacteria bacterium | reverse complement strand
CATTAACAAGACTTATATTTAATAAAAACACAACAATTAGTAATATAATTATTTTAAGACTCTCTATAACTTTCATATTTTTTCTTTCTAATAAATAACTATATAATTTATTATACTAATTTAGTTGTTTAATTAAATCATTATAATTAACTAATACCATAAGAGCTATTAGTACAAACAACCCAATACCATAATAATACTTTAAAACTATATCATTAATTTCAGTCTTAGTAACTGCCTGAACACCATATAATAGTAAATGTCCACCATCTAGTAAAGGGATAGGAAAAAGATTTATTAAGCCTAAATTTATCGAGATTATTGCCATTATAAATAAATAAGATTCTAATCCTTTATCCGCTGCATTAGATGCAACAGAAGCAATCATTATGGGGCCACCTAGTTCTGAAGCACTTCTTTTACCTGTGATTATTTGCGTAATTCCCTCAAAAGTTTTTAATGTAAACAAATAAGTATCTTTAAGAGATTTAATGATAGACTTTTTTACACCAATACTCTCATATATAGTAGTATATTGAACTGTAAATCCCATTCTTCCTGTAGTAATTTTCGTACCATTCTTATCAAGAGTTTCTATAATATCTGGCTTTGCAATAATAATAATTTCTTCATTGTCCCTCTGAATCAAGAAATTTATTTCTTGATGGCTTTTAGAAAGTATAATATCTTTAACATCTTTAAAATTATCTATTATCTTATTGTCAGCACTAATAATTTTATCATTCTTCTTAAAGCCAGCTTTATAAGCAGCTGAATCTTCTAACACATTCTCAATGATTGGTAAAAGTATTATATCTGATGGAACACCTTTAAACGAATAAAGGCCAAAAAATATAAATATAGTAAATAAAAAATTTGCTAATGGACCTGCAAAAACAATAAATGCTTTCTGTTTGAGATTTTTATTATGAAAAGTCTTATTTAATTCTTCACTAGATAAGTTATTAATCTGTTTTGCTGGTAAGTTACTTGCTAAATTTGCATCACCAAAAAATTTAACATAACCACCTAAAGGAATTAAACATATTTTCCATCTTGTTCCTAAATTATCATTTATACCAAATAACTCTTTGCCAAAACCTATAGAAAAAATTTCTACCCTAACTCCATTTAATCTAGCAGCTAGGTAATGGCCTAATTCATGAACAAAAACAATTATTGTCAAAAGAATTAAAAACCATACTAATATCATTTGTAATTACCTCTACTTATTAAATCGTAAGTTATTTTTCTTGATTCTTGGTCTACCATAATAATATCATCTATATTATTTATCTCTAAGGAGGCCATTTTTAAAACACTTCTTTCTACTATATTAATGATGTTAAGAAAATTAATTTTTTTATTAAGAAATGCATTAACTGCTATTTCGTTTGCTGCATTTAAACTAATTACTGAAGAATGTCCTCTTTGCAGTGCATCTCTAGCAACCTGCACAGATCTAAAAATTTTTTCATTTACATTTTCAAAATTTAAACTTTTTATTAATGTTAAATTCAAAGGATTTACATTAGCGTTAACTTTATTTGGATAATTTAAAGCATATGATATTGGAGTTCTCATATTAGGAGTACTTAATCCTGCACTCATAGAACCATCAACAAACTCAATAATTCCATGCACAATAGATTCAGGATGAACAATAATATTTATTTTTTCAGGAGAAATATTAAATAGATAAACGGCCTCAATTAATTCTAAACCTTTATTCATTAATGTAGCAGAATCAACACTTATTTTCTTACCCATATCCCACACTGGATGAGCTGTAGCCTCTGCAGGACTAACATTATTTAATGACTTTATTGAATAACCTCTAAATGGTCCTCCAGAAGCAGTAATTATCATTTTTGATATATTATCTGATTTATAACCAGATAGTATTTGAAACAATGTATTATGTTCAGAATCAATTGGAATAATATTAGAATTATGATTATTTGCCTTATTTAATAAGATTGGTCCTGCACATACAAGAGATTCTTTGTTAGCTAAAGCAATAATTTTAGCATTGCCTACACTAGAATATGTAGTAATTAAACCTGCATAGCCAATTATTGCAGCCACAAATATATCCACATTTCTTTTAGATGATTCTAAAATATTATCATCCCCAAAAAGCAATATAAAATTATATTTGCCTAAAGCTTCTTCTAGCTCAGTAAATTTTTCTTTATTTCTAATAATAACGAGCTTTGGATTTAGAAGAATTGCAGCTTTTATTAAAGCTTTAACATTATTATTAGACACAATAGTATCAACAACAAAATTATCTTTATTTAGCATTATAACTTCTTGCGCGGAAGTTCCTACTGAGCCTGTAACTCCAAAAATTGAAACAGTTTTAGGATTAGAGTTAAATGGCATAATACACATATCCAATATATAATAATATACTACTAAATAGCAAGCCATCTAACCTATCTAAAAAGCCACCATGCCCAGGAATTAAGCTGCCTGAATCTTTTATTGCATGTTTTCTTTTTATCCAACTTTCAAACAAATCTCCCAATTGTGTGAATATGGATAATAAAAAACCATATATAAAACCATCTACAAGACTATAACTTTTTATATAAAAACATATCATGGAGATAATGGTTCCTAATAAAATACCACATATTAAACCTGACCATGTTTTATTTGGAGACAAAGTTATTAATAATTTTCTTCCACCTAAATACTTTCCAAACAAAAAAGAAAAAGTATCCGTACTCCAAACTATAAATAGAAACCATAAAATAATTTCTAGCCCATAGTCATTAATTCTAACATTATATAAGAATATAAAAGGCAAACATAAATAAATTGGACCTAATAATACATATAAACTATTAAGTTTCGAATTATTTTTTTGAAATAAAGTTAAAAGAAAAATAAATATATAAAAAATAATAGAAAATTTAAAACTGAATATACTTAATCCAAATATTGCAATATTTAAAAATGATTTGGAAGTTTTAAGAAAAATAGTACTTATATTCTCCGTAATATTAATATATTCATACGTGATAATAAATATTAAAATTGAAATTGTAGATATTAATAATATACCACCTTTAAATATACTAGTTATAGCTACAATTATTAAAAATAAGGATGATATAAACCTCAAAAAAGTATTATTCTTAAATAAATATTCATTCATTTAAATTTCCAAACCGTCTCTCTCTATTTTCATAATTTTTAAGGGCAGTTACATAACGCTTTTTATTAAAGTCTGGCCAATTGCAACTCACAAACTCATATTCAGAATAAGCCGATTGCCAAAGCAAAAAATTGCTAATTCTATATTCACCACTTGTTCTAATTATCAAATCAGGGTCTGGAATACCTTTGGTCATAAGGCTATTTTCAATATCTTCAAATGATATATTTTCAATTGATGTCTTATTTATATTAATTTTTTTATATATATTTATAATGGCACATCTAATATCTTCTCTTCCACTAT
>JAQWRB010000068.1 GCA_029243935.1 Alphaproteobacteria bacterium | reverse complement strand
TTTGAATTATTTCATAAAAATCTTACTAATAGTGTAAAAAAGAAATCAAATAAGAGCTTTGTGCCTTATAGTCTTATGCCTATCAAAAGAGATTTTGCCTTCTTAATAGATATAGAAAAGCCTTCGGAAGAAATAATTAGTTCTATCAAAAGAACTCTTCGTACACTTGATCATGTGTATATTTTAGAAATTAATTTATTTGATGTATATTCTGAAAATTTATTAAATAGTAATAAAAAGTCATTAGCAATAGAAGTCATTATGCAGCCTTTAGAGAAAACCTTAAAGGAAAATGAAATTTTAGAAATTTCAAACTTAATAGTTGATGGTGTAAAAAAAGATACCAATGCAATACTTAGAGAGTAGAAAATTAGGAGGGGTGGCCGAGCGGTCGAAGGCGCACGCTTGGAAAGCGTGTATACAGGAAACTGTATCGTGGGTTCGAATCCCATCTCCTCCGCCACATATATATAAAAATTAAAGTTACTTAGTGGGTTTTAGATTATAAATAGTATATAGATTTAAGTCAGTTGATAAATAATTAAAATTTCCAATTCCTAGGATCCCACATGACACTTTTGCTTTTCTGACCAAAACTTATAATGCTTTTTATATCACTGTCCTTAATTTTAAATTTATCTATATCTTTTATTACTTTTAATTGATCCAAACTATCAAAACCAAGAACAATTAGAAGATGGAACAATTTTCTTAACACATGCTAAAGCTAAAATAGCAGGAGGCACATTGATTTCTTTAGATATATTTTTTAGAAACATTATGGATTTTTTACAGTCTTCTAAAGCATTAGGTACGTCATTAATATTCATTAATAATAGGCCTTGAACAAATATTGATCTAATTTGTACTTCTCCTCCATTTTTTATAAAATTATCTAATTCTTCTGAAAGCAGTATTTCTTGATTAAAAATACTTCCTGGAACTTGTAATAGTGTAATTTGAGGATCACTAATAATTTCATTTTTTTCATAAATTGAGAATCCGAATGTTGATATAATATTTTTATTTAATATATTATCTATAAATTCTTTAAGGTTTTTATTTTCCCAATCTTTAGAGTTATGAAGTAGAAGTCCCTTAAGCTTATCAATATTCAAATCACCCATAGTTTCATTAAAAATTTTTATAATATTTTCTTTAGAAAATGATTTTAGTTTCGGAATTTTTGAATAGATATTAGGCAAACATTTTTCTTTTAAAACCCAATTACCAATTATTTTATGAGCATTTTTATATGCATATGCAGTATCAAAACTCATAAAATTATTTTTTTTAGCAAAATTAAGAAATCTTAAACTTTTATTATAATTATGACCTTCATTTTTATTGGATATACCATAATTTGAATAAAGTTGTGCAGTTCCTATAATTATATCTTTTTTAATTTCTTTTAAATCCATATTTTTAATCTTTTTACCAAATTGTTTAATAATTTCGGATAATAGATTCAAAATTGTAAGATGATAACCAAATTTCAAAATTATTATTATAATTTATTAATGGATATGATTTACCCAGCATAAATTTTACTATAGATATACACTTATATAATTGATATTTATATTTTTTACTATATTTTTTGTTTGGGTTTGAAATGTTTGAAAATAAGTATATTAGAAATTTTGCTATAATAGCTCATATTGATCATGGTAAATCCACACTTTCTGATAGATTAATAGAA
>JAQWRB010000053.1 GCA_029243935.1 Alphaproteobacteria bacterium | reverse complement strand
TTAGTTTTAGCATCATAATATAAAATAAATGCTCCGCCACCTATACCAGAAGACTGTGGCTCTACTAAATTTAAAACCATTTGCGCTGATATAGCCGCATCTAAAGCAGTTCCTCCTGCTTCTAATATGCGTTTTGCAGATATAGTTGCTCTCTGATCCGCTGTAACTACCATAAAGTTTTTAGCTATACTGTGTTTAGCATTCCCAATATTACCTGTCTGCCCTTCAGGTAAAGACTTATAGTCGTCTACTTCTTCTACAGCTAATAAAAGTTTAGTATTTAAAAAAATTGCTAATAATAAAGTAATAATTGTTTTATAATTCATATTTAAACTCTTTTTAAAAAATTCTTGCACCTCATTTATAATAGCTTTATTAGATACTTATTTGCTAAGAAACGATACGATAAATATTATAATTAATACAATAAATTTATTTGAATTGGGCCATTATAATGAGTGTTGAAATAGTTAGAGATTTAAGAGGACTTCATTCTTCTATTGCTAGACATAGAAATGGCCCTCTCAATACGGCCGCGTCTTTAGCAATTGTGCCAACTATGGGAGCAATCCATAAGGCACATGAAAAACTTGTGATTGAGGCTAAAAGAAATGCTGATATAGTATTGGTCACAATTTTTGTGAACCCAATGCAATTTGGAGAAAATGAAGATTTTAGTAAATATCCAAAATCTGAACAAGAAGACATTAAACGTTTAGAGTCTAAAGGATGTGATATAATCTATATACCAGACATAGATGCTATTTATCCGGAGGGATTTGATTTAACTATTAATATTCCTAAATTAAGTTCTGTTTTATGTGGACTAAAAAGGCCTAATCATTTTAAAGGTGTTTCTACAGTAGTTGCTAAACTACTTTTACAATCTGGAGCAGATTATGCCTTATTTGGAGAAAAAGACTATCAACAGTTATTAATTATTAAATCCTTAGTTAAAAACTTGGATATTCCTTGCAAAGTATTGGCTATAGAAACTATCAGAGATGAAAACGGTTTAGCTATATCTTCCAGAAACCAATATCTTAATGCTGAAAACAGAAAGCTTGCTAATAATATAAACAAAATTATGAAAAATGCTGTAGATATTTATAAAAATAAAGACCTAGAAAGTACTATTAAATTAGTTAAAGAAAATTTTATTACTGCAGGAATAAAAAAAATAGATTACATAGAAATTAGAGATAATAATCAGCTAAACAATATAGAAAATAATGATAAATCTAATGCAAGATTATTTATTGCTGTATATATTGATAACATAAGATTAATAGACAATATAAAGTTATAAATATACTTATTATTATAGGCGCCCGTAGCTCAGCTGGATAGAGTATCTGATTACGGATCAGAGGGTCAGGGGTTCGAATCCTCTCGGGCGCGCCATTAAACTCCAAATATTGAAGCTAAACCCATTTTCTCACTCATGGCATTCATATCTTTATCTGACGGTCGTTCTCCTAATTTACTAGCAGCCTCTAAAACCATAGGAAGAATATTTACATCACCTACTGAGTTTAAAAAAATATCTTTAAGACTTAATACCCAATCTACAGATTTTTGAATGCTTTCTTGATCCTCCAAAGGTTGGTACCATGGAGTATGAGTTTTTTTCATTCCTGCGGCATATGGACCTCTGGCAACTGCCTTAATGGTTTGGACAGCAATATTTTTTTTTCTACATAGATCTAAAATATTATTAAAATCTAATGGATAGCCCCTATGATGAGCCATCAACCAATTCCATGGCAAAAGTATGGAATCAAAATCATAATGTTCTATACTTTTTTTATGCATTGCCGCTACAGTCCAACCATGGCCAGTAACGCCTATAAACTTTACTAATCCATCTGCTTTTGCTTCCTGTATTGCTTCTAAAGCACCTTGTGCTCCCATAGCTTCGTCCCATTCACTCGGATTAGTTAAGCCATGCATTTGCAATAAATCGATATGATCTGTTCTTAAAAGATCTAATGAGCGCATAATGTTTTCTCTTGCTCCTTTATAAGTTCTTTCATAAGTTTTAGTAGCAAGGAAAAAATCTTTTCGATGATTATCCATCCAAGGACCAATTCTTAATTCTGCATCACCGTAAATATGAGCAACATCAATATGATTTACCCCATACTCTAGTAATAAATCTAATATTCTATCAGAAGTCGATTGTGTTTCGTTCCATAAAGCTGCAGCTCCAAATATTACAGCAGAACTTTTATGACCAGTATTACCAAATTTTCTTTTTTCTATTTTCATCTTTTTCACTTTTTTGAGCTGAAAAAAAACTTCTTTAACAAGCTTATCTAAGTTTACTAAGAAGATATATTAATATTTAAAGAAAAAAATTTAAAAATATAAGTTTTTATAAAAAACAATGGTAATATTTACTTTTTTATGTATAGTAAATTTTTGCATAGGAGCAATGCAAAAATGTAATAATAACCTTTATAGGATTGTGCAAAACCTTTATGATACTAAGAAAATGGCAAGCAGATATTTTGGATAGATATGAAGAAATCTGCAAATCATATAAGAAGTTTATTTTAAAAGCTCCAACTGGCGCTGGTAAAACTGTTTTAGCTAGTGAAATAATAAAAAAGTTTTATCAAAATAAAAAAATCTTAGTACTGTGCCATAGGCTTGTTCTTCTTGAACAACTAGAACGAGAATTACAAATTAATCACAAAGTTAGAAAGCTAGGCATATCTGAAGATATAAAAAAGTTTGGGGAAGCAGACATAATTCTTTCTACAAATTTAAGATCTAAATATGCCATATCATCTTTAATTCCTGAATCAGATCTTATTATAATAGATGAGGCTCATAGAGTATCCCCTATTGGATCAGCATATCAAAGAGTATTAGATATATTTGATGAGAAAGGGAAAATGCCAAGCCATATTATGGGTTTAACAGCATCTCCAGAGAGAAGGACAGGAAATCAAAATGATCAATTAGGATTAGTATTTGATGCTATTATTGATTGTGCAGATATTAAAACCTTAATCAATGAAAATGTTTTGGTTCAACCTGTATATAGACCACATTTTATTCATGACTTAAATTTAAATAATGCAGAAATAAAAAATGGTGACTTTCCAATATCGGTTTTATCTAATGCTATTATTAAATCTTCAATGATAGATTATGCCTTATTTATTTATAATGAAGAAAGAGCAAATGTTAAACCAAATCCAATATCAGCTTGGTTTTGCCCAGACGTGGCAGTCGCAGAAAAAACTCTGGAGACCCTTCGAACAGCAAAAATTAAAAGTGAAATCCTTACGGCACTTACACCAGCAGGAGAAAGACAAAAAATTCTATCCCAACATAAAAAAGGTCTAGTTGAAGCTTTGGTCTCTGTGGGTGTACTTGTTGAAGGATGGGACAATCCTAATTGTAATATTATAGTTCATTTAAGACCTACTTTATCTAAGGTACTTTGGGGACAATCTGTAGGAAGAGGCTTAAGATGCGCTAAAGATAAAAGTAAATGTATTATTATAGATGTTAGTTCTAATTGGAGTACATTTGGCCCAGTAGAAAATCTTAAGTGGGATTTATGGAGTCACAGAAGGTCATTTATTAAATTTCAAAATAGATTTAATTGGATAGCGCAACAATTTGATGAAAATGAAAAAAAATCTTCTTTTTTTATATGTGAAGGTAAGGATAAAAAAGGTTTAAGATGTTCATATATATATAAGAAAGATGTTTATAGGGATGATCTATGCCCCATGTGTTCCTCTACAGCTTGTATAGATATACATAAAGAAAAACTCGTAGATTCTAATGTAAGCGATCTAAATCTACATGGCATGTTCTTTGATAGAGTGCCAAGAGTATTTAAAGAACTTAAGCCTTCAGTCTGGAATAGCTTAGAAAGACAGGCTTGGAGCTATAAAAGTATAGAAGAACTAACTTTTTTAATTTTCTGCAAGTCTTTTTATTATATAAATGGACTTAAAACAAATTCAGAATCAGAATACTGGAACCTAATTATAGAAGCAGAAGTTAATGTTAGAAAATTTTTAATTAGTAAAAATATAAGTGTAACACAACAAGAAGAGTTTAGCTTCTCTGCCATAGCTGATGGACTACTTTTAGGAAAAAGAGTAAGAACAGTTCAAGCTCATTATGGAATATTTATTTGTGGACAAAAATTTGATGGAAAAACTACTAAAGAATTAGAAAGAAAATACCAAAAATCTCTTCAAATTGCAGAAAGAATTTTAATTATGGGATGTCATAATAGGGAAAAATTACCTTACTTTAATGCTCAATTAGAACTATCTTCATAATTTATTTGCCTATCCACTTATGTTCTGATCTAACACAATTATCTGCATCCCATTCCTCTCGAGTAAAATCCGTTCTTTTATCTATTAATACACAATAGCTGTTATTATTAATTTTTGCATTTTTACAATCTATTTCAGTTAAATAAGTAATTCTTTTAAAAGAATTATTATCAATACTTTCGAATGGAAAAACTACCCATACTAATAAAGCACAAACTAACAAATTTATTCTGCAATATTAGGAATTAATGTTGATTTAGTATTTCTGGCTTTTCTTTTTCTTATTTTTACTAATGGCGGGCATTTATGCTCATCGTCATATAAGGATTGACAATCTAGACAATAGAAACATTCATCCATTATAATTTCACCTGTAGGCTTAATAGCATTAATCGGACAATTATGTGAGCATAATTGACAGGGACTTCCACACTCCTCTCTTCTTTTCAAAGAGCTAAATATTCGTAATTTTCCGCCCACAGCCATAAATGCCCCTAATGGGCATAAAAACCTACAAAAGAATCGCTCTATAAACAACCCTATAGCTAAAAGCATTAAGGCATAGAAAATAAAGTACCACTCTCTAATAAATTTCATTGAAATTGCGGTTTTAAATGGTTCTATCTCTGCGGCAACATTTAAGCTGGCCATAGAATAAAAACTCGTACCTACTAATCCTGCCAATAAAAAATACTTAATTGGCCACAAACGTACATGCCACTTATTAGAAATTTTAATTTGGGAAACTTTTAATTTCTGCGCTAACTTAGAGGATAACTCTTGTAGTGCTCCGAATGGACATAGCCAACCACAAAAAACTCCTCTTCCCCATATTATAAAACTAATAATAACAAATATCATTAAAGAAACTAGGATTGGGTCTGATAAAAGAACATCCCAAGATGGATTATGTAAAGGCGCTGTTAACCAAGTTAAAATGCTAATTATAGTTACCTGGCCTCCAGCATAAAACCCAAGCCATATCAATATCCAACCTAAGAACAAGTACCTGAAAGGTTTCCATATATAATTATGCTGTACAAGTTTATCCATTTTCCATAATGCTAATGACAGAATGCTTAACGTAATTAATAGTAAACTTAAATTAAGTCTTTGATTTGCCCAAGCACTATACCAAATTGGTTCACTATTATTGGCTAAGACTTTTAAACCATCTGGCTGTATAATATATTTAGAATTTAATTCATAATCTATATAGAATATTTTATCATTTCCTTCTATATTACTTTCAACTACTAATTCGAATTTCCAAGGCTTTACTGGATCAATATTACTCTCTGGAGGAATCCTATATATTCCGGCTTCTGCAAAAAAAGGTTTATCTTCTCCATGTAAGAAACCTAAATTTCTAAAATTTTCTTTTGTTAATTGATATCTATTATTTCCCTGAATAACAGCCATACGCTTAAATGGTCCAGAGGCAATATGAGGCTCTCCGTCTATAAGATACCTGCCTAAAGTAGCTACAACAAGTGTTGTTTCTTTAGGGTCCCTTCCAGCTATAAATATATCATACCATTTATCACCTAATAGATTTCTGCCTATCGTAGGTGTCACAACTGGAGCAACATACAAATCTATCACTAAATTTCTATCAGTATCAATATACCCTTTTTTAACCTCTTTTTGCTTTGCAGCTACCGGCATATCTCCTGCAAAAACGGCTCTATTTCTATATATATCATTCACACCTGCCCGATTAGATATATTTGGATCATCCATACCTAGGTTTTTAAGATCATCTAATGTAAGAGTCAGCCTACCCATAGAACCATCTGCAACTAACGATTTAAAAGTAGCGGCTCTAAATCTAAATATATCTACTACCGGCTCATCGCTTAACCTCATTCCCTTATATAAAGCTAAAGTTCTTGCTGCCCTTAAAATAGCCCCGTTAAATAAAACCGCACTAACTGTAGCTGATGATATGCCATCTATAGATCCTGGACCTTCAGTTCTTAATAAATTTACCCTAACAGGCAATCTAATATCTAAACCTTTATATTGCGACGTAAATATTGGTAATACTAATCCTCCATCAGGAGTATACATACCTATTATTGGCTCTAAATGAGCAATAACAGTTGCTCCTGTTAACTTTCCATCCAACCCTAAACCAGCCACAATATCAAAAGTTTGAGAAGAATATCCTTTAGAACTAGTAATATCCTTAGTTATAAATAAGTAACCTAATATTTTTCCATCTGACATTACATTAGCAGATGGAATGTCTCCTTCTAATCTTCCAATTTTATTAGCCTCAGGGAAAAAAGTTTGTGCTAACTCCAAATTTACCCAATCTGGATCTGAAGCACCCCATTTTCCTGTCCTCAAACTATTTATATATTTTGTGGTTAAGCTTTCCTTTTTATTATCTTTTTTATTATACTCATAATCCGGATTTCTCATTTTATCTGCATATTCATCATTTAAGGTTTTCTCAGCATCTACGTCTACCGAATCTTGTGCAAAAGCATTACACTGTAAAAAAGAAAATACTAAAAAAAGAAAAATTTTAATGAAATGATTTAAAAACAATTATTCCCCCCAGAAATATATTAATCATAAATACTTAATTTATAAAAACAAAAAATGCTATTAATTTTTTAAAATTAAATACATTTAATTATAATTTAAAGAATAATACTTTATAAATATAATTAAATTAGTTGCTAAGTTATTATTTTCATGCTTAGCTATAGTACGTTTAATCAATTGGGAGGAAAAGAAATGGGCGGAACATGGCTCAGCGAGCGTGAGCTTGCTTTGGTGGATGGAGCGGAAAAATTAAATTTAGATTTACCGATTCCTACACAAATAGTATCAAATGGAGAGTATTTGCCTCCATCACAATCAAATGTACAAAAGCAAGTAGAAGCTTTGACTGTGGAAATGGCAGATAAAAATGCAAAACATCTTAATATGTCTAGAAGACAATATCTGCAAACTAGTTGTGGTATGGCCACAGCTTTCTTAGCTATGAATCAAATTTATGGCGGAGGAGTTTTTAAAGTTAATGAAGCAGAAGCTAGAGATCCTGAAATGATGTTGGAAAGAACCGCAAGAGTGGAAGGTCAATTTATTTTTGATGACCAAACTCACTTTCTTCGCGATGATTTCCCACATGAAGCTATTTTAGGTCTAGGAGAATTTGCTGCAGAGCATTGGAATCCAAAACTTAAAGAAGAAGGACTGTCTTTAACTAGATATAAATTTGAAAATTATATTGCAGAACTATGGTATAGATCAGATACAAAAATGTCCTTATTATCAGGGGCTCCTTTTGATGACCCAAGTTGGTGGTTACTACATAATGACCAAATCGTAGCTGCAAGAGACATGGTAAATGATTTTGCTGGTTCTCAGCGTATGTTAGGACATACAGTTATTACTCCAGGTCAAGATGGATGGATGGATGAAGTAGATAGAGCTATTGAAGTTCTAAAGCCTGATTCATGGAAATCTTATACAATTGGTGATCCTTTATCACCATCTAAATACCCATGGCGTTTAGATGATGAAGAGTTAATGTATCCGTTTTATGAAAAAGCGGTTAAAGCAGCTCGTAATGGTGGTCCAAAAGCTACAATTTGTATCCACAAAGGTTTATTGCCACCTGATTATGAAACATCATTTAAAGGTGTGTGGCAATATGCTACAGTAGATGATGTGCCGAAAGCTGCACAAGACTGGCCTGAAATGAACTTTGTAATCTATCACTCAGCTTTACGTCCATTCCTAGAGCTTCCAGATCAAGCTTGGAATGAATTTGAAGAAAGTGGTGGTTATATAAAATGGGCTTCAGATTTAGCTGCTATTCCTGAAAAATATGGAGTAACAAATGTTTACGGCGAGATTGGATCTACTTTTGCTAATTCAGCAGTAGCACATCCACGTTTCTGTGCCGCATTTATTGGAACTCTTGTAAAAGGAATGGGAGCGGATCATGTTGTATGGGGATCAGATACTGTATGGTATGGTTCTCCACAATGGCAAATTGAAGCTATGAGGCGCCTAGAAGTTCCAGAAGATATGCAGAAAAAATATGGGCTTCCAGCTCTTGGAGGAGAAAATAGTCTTACCAAGCAAGCTATTTTTGGCTTAAATTCTGCACGCATATATGAGTTAGGTTTAAATGAAGCTAATAATCTACCAGATATGCCTTCATTCTCTGAAGATAAACTTGGGCAGCTTGCTCAAAAGTTTAGAGAAGAAGGAGGACAACCATCTAATAAACGTTATGGCTTAATTAGAAACACTTAATTAACGCTTATTTGGTTTCAAATATAAAAGAAACTCCGTCCCTAAGGGGCGGGGTTTTTTTTAAAAATTAGGAGAAAAATTTATGACTTATATAAGAAATTTAACCCTATTAGTATTGAGTGTGTTTTTATTTTTTGGAATTACTCATAAAATAGCTAATTCAGGGGAAATAGTTACTATTAAATCAGATGAGGCACGCCTATATTTTGGAGGCTTATTTCCAAGCTATATATTTTATATGCAAGGTGGAATACCTGAAAGCACTGAAACAGCATGGGTTGATAAAGAATATTGGGCCGTTCTAGAAATTGATAAAAGCAGTAAAATTCATGGTGGAGAATCTACTATTTTTAAATTAAAAAGGACTTCTAAAGCTAGCCCCCAACCTGAGTGGTGCGTAACTGAAGGTGGTTCTGAATTTGCTGGTAAAGGTCCAGCTTGCCTAAAAACTCCTGCTGATCCTCAAAGTATGAACCAGTTACGTTTTAAAGTAAAAGTCCAATACAGTGAAACAGCAACAAATTTACCTGCTGAATTTCAAAATAAAAATTGGGTACAATATGAAGTTGGATATGATGATGATGGTGTATCTCTTAATCAGCTGCCAGGAAGGTTAGCTCCTCCTAATCATACATTTGGACCTGTAACACTTTATATATTTAAATAAATACTATTATTTAATAGCAGCATTCAGATCTTAAAATTTCTGGGTGCTGTTAATCACCAGTAGCTATTCTATGTACTAATTCTTTTACACTTGGAACAAACCCATTAGAATAAAAAGGGTCATTTTTAAATTTCCAAGCATTATGTCCAGCAAACATTAATTCATTCTCAGGGTCTTCATTGTGCGCTACATTTTGAAGTGTTTTTTGTATACAAAAACTTCGTGGATCAACTTTTCTACCTGTAGAATATTTATTTTCTTCATTATCTGACCAATTAGAAAATTTACATTGGCTCAAACAACCCATACAATCTTTTTGATCTTTTCTAATTTCTAAAGAATTTTTTTCTGTAACAAAAATTACTGTATCATCAGGCGTCTTTAAAACCTCTGTAAATCCTTGCTTTACCCATTGAGCTGCTTTACTTGCATCTTCTTTATTAAAATAAAATGTTTTATTTTTACCTATTTTAATAGGAACTATCATTTCTCCAACTATAGTTAAAGAAGTCTTCAACTGTCTCTTTTTTCGTTCTATTAAATCTTTAATAAACGTATTCTTTACAGCTGATGAATAAAAATTAGTAGGGCTGAATCTATGCAATAATATATCTTTTTCATCAAGAGTAAGTAACCGGTCTTTCCAAGTTTGTGATATAGGGCTTTCTTTAGTCAAAAGAGGTCTTGTGCCAAATTGGAAGACTACAGGACCTAATTCTTTATTATCAATCCAATTAATC
>JAQWRB010000022.1 GCA_029243935.1 Alphaproteobacteria bacterium | reverse complement strand
ATATTAAGCTTATGGAAGATTATAAAAATAGAATTTATTTCTTTCCAATTAGTATAGAATTTAATGATTATAAAATTTTAGATAATTTTTTATTATCAATAATTGAAAATTGAAGTGGGATATATGAAATCATTATTAATTAATATAATTTATATTATAGAAGCCTTTTTTCTGTGCGTTTGGATTACTATATGCAGATTAATTGGAATTGATTTTGCATCAAGTCTAGGTTCTAAAATTATAAAATGCCTAGGCCCTCTATCTAAATTTGATAAAAGAGCAGAAATTAATCTAAAAAAAATATTTCCTTCCATAAATGCTAAAGAACAAAAGGTTATAAAAAAAAATATGTGGGACAACTTAGGAAGAAATATAGGAGAACTTGCTTTTGCAAATAAACTTAATCCTTATAGTGACCAAAACATAAATTCTATCAAAGAAGAACCTAGATTTAGCATTGTAGGGAAAAAATATTTAGAAGATATTATACAAAAAAATACTGGGGCTATATTCTTTAGCGCTCATATAGGAAATTGGGAAATTTGCCCTTTAATTTTAACAGGCAAAGATTTAAAAGTTACTAGCATATATAGGCATGCAAATAATCCTTTAAATGAAAAAATTATACAATGGCTAAGAAGGGGAATATCATTTTATGCTCCTAAAGGTCCTACTGGTGCAAAAACTCTTTTTAAAGTATTACGTAATAAAGAATTTGCAGCGATACTAGCTGATCAAAAGTTAAATGAAGGGATATTAATAGATTTTTTAGGACATCCAGCTAAAACTGCAACAGCCATTGCTGAATTATCAATTAAATTATCCATTCCTGTTATACCTATTCATGTACAAAGAATAAAAGGAGCAACTTTTAAATATATCATTGAAAAGCCTATTATTAGTTCTAAAAAAAATTGTACACATGAAGAAGAAGTATTGGAGTTACTTAATAGAATTAATAAAACAATAGAAAATTGGGTCTTAAAATGTCCAGAGCAATGGTTATGGATTCATAATAGATGGCAAGATTAAATTAATTAAAAACATCTAAATATTTTGGATCAATCCTTTTGCCTTTTAATTCAGCTCCCCAGTGTAGATGTGGTCCTGTAGCTCTCCCCGTTGCCCCTACTTTACCTATTAATTCTCCTCTTCTAACTATATCATTTACACTGACTAAAATTTCGCTTAAATGTAAATAAGAAGTAGTTAAGCCTTGGCCGTGTGCTATAATTATAGTACCTCCACTATAATATAAATCATTATTGCTAAAAACTACAATTCCATCCATTGGTGATACTACTTCATGGCCTTTCGGTAAAGCAATATCTATTCCATAATGAGGACTTCTTGGCTTTCCATTTAAAATTCTTTGACTTCCATATACCCCAGAGATAGGACCTTTAGCCGGAAGAACAAAACCATTATTATAATATGTACTGGTAATTAAATTTGATTTTTTTCTAGATTCTTTAACACTATTTCTTTCCATATATATTCTATCAATAACTGATTGAGGTGGATCAACCTTGTCTTTGTTAATACCATTAATTCTTTGTATTTCATATGATCTGATTTTTACATTTAAAGTTATTTTTTCAACTAATACATTCTCGTTATAGATTTCTAAAATTTGTGTGGGTTGTGGTTTGCGTTCAAAACCAACTAAAAATACTCCTTTGTCTGAAATCATTATTGATTCATCATTTAACTTAACTGTAGATCCAGGAGAAACATTGACAATGATTATTCCACCAGCAATGATTTCACCTTTTATGAAAGTTTTTGCATTAACTATATTTAAAGCAAGAGCCATATAAGAAAAAAGTAAAATTATAACTCTTTTTATAATTAATTTTTTAGCTATCATTATTACTTAATTTTGCTTTAATTTTACCATCATATAAGTGAATTATAGCGTTTGTATCTTTAACTATATCTTTAGCTCTGGTAATTGATTGGTTATTTTCATTTTTGATAAGCGCAAAACCTCTTTCCAAGATTTTATTATAACTTAATGCTTCAATAGCTCCAGAAGCTTTAATAAAAGACATTTGTAAATTATGAATGAATCTATCAAATTTTTCATTTAATATTTTAGGTGATTCACTGTAAGAATATTTTTTTTTATTGACTAAATTTGTATATGCTGCATTTAGCAATCTTATTTCTGATGTTAAATTTATTAATTGACTCTCGCAATATTTAGCTGGAGAATAAAGATCTATTTGATTAAAATTAAGTTTATTTTTATTAAAGTCTATAAAAGCTTTCATTTTATTAGATAATTGATCAATAATTATATCTAGATTCTGAACTTTATTTTCTAAAATATTATGTGGCATAGGTAATCTATACTTTTGATATTCTCTTATGCAAAGACTAAGTATATTTCTGATAGATGATAATAATTTAGAATATGTCATATTTAAATTATTATAAAGTACCTTTCTATCAGGTAGTGCTATTTCTGCTGCGGCAGTAGGAGTCGGAGCTCTTATATCAGCAGCATAATCAGACAATGAATTATCTACTTCATGCCCTACAGCAGATATAATAGGGATTTTAGAATTATATATAGCTCTAACCACAATTTCTTCATTAAATGCCATTAAATCTTCTAAACTACCTCCACCTCTTCCAACTATTAATAAATCAGGAAGGCTAATATTATTATTTATGTTGGACAACATATTTATTTTATCTATTGCCTCTGCAATTTGCTGTGGTGCATCACTACCCTGCACCAAAACAGGATAAAGTATTACATTTACAGGAAATCTATTTTTTATTCTGATTATTATATCTTTAAATGCTGCGCCAGTATCGGAAGTAATAATCCCAATTGTATTAGGTAGAAAAGGTAATAGTTTTTTATGACCTTCATCAAATAATCCTTCTTCAGATAGCAATCTTCGTCTATTTTCTATTAATTTTAGTAATGCACCTTCACCAGCTAATTCTATAGTGTTAATAATAATATTATATTTTGATCGAGGTGCGTAAGTAGAAACTCTTCCTACTACCAATACTTCCATACCATCTTCTAGTTTAAAGTTTATTCTACTTGCTTGCCCTTTCCAAATTATTCCATCTATTATAGAATTTTTTTCATCTTTTAATGACAGATATACATGGCCTGAAGCGGCTATAGTTAAACCTGAAATTTCTCCTCTCAGGTGAATAATATCAAAGTTTACTTCTAAAGTTTTTTTTAACGCATTACTTAATTCCGAGACAGTATATTCTTTTATATTACTTTCATAAATGTTATTATACTGCATTGCTTACTTTCTAAATTAAATACTTAATAATAATAAAATTGAATGATATATATTTTAAATTTACTCTAACATTATAGAAATTAAATAGTTAATATAATTTTAAATATCAATAGGAATGTTTTATGAAAGTACTCGTACTAGGAAGTGGCGCTCGTGAACATGCAATGTGTTGGTCATTATCAAATTCTCCACTTATATCAAAATTAATGTGTGCACCAGGTAACCCTGGTATTGCTGAAGATGCCCAATGCATAAATATTGATATTAACAATAATAGTGAAATTATTAGTTTAGCTTTAAAAGAAAAAGTAGACTTAGTCATACCTGGTCCCGAAATTCCATTAGTAAATGGAATAATTGATGAACTAGATAAAGTGAATATTAAGGCTTTTGGCCCTTCTAAAGAGGCTTCTAAATTAGAAGGTTCAAAACAATTTACAAAAAGTATATGTAAATTAGCTAATATACCTACGGCTAAATCTGAATTCTTCTCAAAGAAAGAAGCTGCTATTAATTATATAAAAAATAATAAACTACCTATAGTAATAAAGGCAGATGGTTTAGCCGCAGGAAAAGGAGTAATCATAGCTCAAAATGAAGATGAGGCCATTAATGCTATAGAGAACTCTTTTAACGGACTCTTTGGTGAAGCAGGAAAAACAGTATTAATTGAAGAATACCTAGAAGGAGTAGAAGCAAGTTTTTTTGCTTTATGTGACGGAGTCAATGCAATACCTTTAGCTAATGCACAAGACCACAAAAGAGTAGGAGATGGAGATACTGGACCAAATACAGGTGGCATGGGAGCCTTTTCACCTACACCTAACTTAACCGATGATTTAAATGATAATATTTTAAATAATTTTATACAACCAACGCTTATAGAAATGGCTAAAAGAGGTTCTCCTTTTCAAGGAATATTATATGCAGGATTAATGCTCACTAAAAATGGTCCTAAACTTATTGAATATAATGTCAGATTTGGTGATCCTGAATGCCAAGTAATTCTTACTCGTATGAAATCTAATTTATTTGAAGCTATTCTTTCTGCTGTTGATCATACATTAGAGAATTTTCATTTAAGATTTTATGATGAAGTGGCATTAACTGTAGTAATGGCCTCAAATGGCTATCCAGGTAAATATAAGATCAATTCAATTATAACAGGTATAGATGAAGCAAATAATATTAAAGGTGTCAAGGTGTTTCATGCTGGTACGACAACAGACTCTGAAAAGAATATACTTTCAAATGGAGGCAGAGTATTATCAATTACTGCAAATGCTAGAAATATAGAAGAAGCAAGAATTTTAGCCTATCAAGCTATCAAAAAAATTAAATGGAGTAATGGATTTTATAGAAATGATATTGGAAAAACTAGTTTCTAGACCTTTGTATTTCTTAAATTTTTAAAGAATCGTTGAAGTAAGATTTTAGATTCATCTTTATAGATACCAGAAAAAATAGTAGGTTTGTGATGACAAGTATGGTGTTCAAATACTTTACTACCATATTTTACACCTCCTCCTTTTGGATCGTCTGCTCCATAATATAAATTATTTATTCTACATAAAGAAATAGCATGGGCACACATTGGACAAGGCTCTAAAGTAACAAATAAATCTAATTTTTCGTATCTTACAGATAAACCCATATTTAAAAATATCTCTGAAGATTTTTGTAGTACGATCATTTCAGCATGCATTAATGGATTGGAGTATTTAACCATCATATTACCTGATTTTGCAATTATTTTGTTATCATGCACAGTTACTGCTCCTACAGGAACCTCGCCTCGTTTAGAAGATTTTTCCGCCTCATCAATAGCTATTTGCATAAAATTTTTATAATTATTTTTTTCCATGATTATAGAAAATAGCATATATCTAATAATATAATTAATTAATTATTGAGTAATATGAAAAAACCATTAATAGCTTTAACATTAGATTATGAAAATAGTAAGGAGTATTCTCAATACCCTTGGTATGCAATTAGAGAAAATTACTTTACTTCTATAGAAGATACTGGAGGTATAGGGGTAGGCATACCTCATAATATTAAAGATATAATAAGTCTGCTTCAAAAAATAGATGGTTTAGTCATCACTGGTGGAAATTTTGATATTAATCCAAATATGTTTGGAGAAAATAGTATTCATAAAACTGTTAAATTAAAGGAAAATAGAACAAATTTTGAATTATTAGCGGCTGAAATTATGCTTAAAAATAATAAACCAGTTTTAGGAATATGTGGAGGAGAGCAATTACTTAATGTTCTATATAAAGGTAGCTTGATACAGCATATTCCCGATGAAATTAATAATCCTATCGAACATGAACAAAAAAACCCCAGAAATCAAGCAGGTCATAGCGTTATTATAAAAGAAAATACAAAATTATATAATATAATTTCTACGAAAGAAATTATGGTAAATAGTGCCCATCACCAAGCAGTTAAAAAGCCTGGAAATGGTCTTATAGTAAATGCAATATCATCTGACGGCGTAATAGAGGGAATTGAAGATCCTAAAAAAAACTTTTGTATAGGTGTTCAATGGCATCCTGAATTTTTTATTCAAGGCTCAGATAATAAATTATTAAAAGCCTTCATTGAAGCCTGTTAATTAGTTATGAAAAACATATTACCTACACAAAGAATAGCTAAAACTATCGCAGAATCTGGTATTTGTTCAAGAAGACAGGCAGAAAATCTAATTTCTTTAGGAAAAGTATCTGTTAATGGTCAAAAAGTTGATACGCCTGCTTTTTTTGTCAATATAAGTGATCAAATTATGATTGATGGAAAAATAATTAAGAAAGCTTCTAAAGCCCAATTATTTATATTACATAAACCTAAGGGAATGATTGTTAGTTCTAATGACCCTCAAGGGAGAAAAACTATTTATGACATAATGCCAAATAATATAAAGCAACTACTTTATATTGGAAGATTAGATTTTAATACAGAAGGATTATTATTATTAACAAATAATGGAAAATTAAAAAGGTTTTTTGAACTGCCTATTAATAAAATTGAACGCACTTATAAAGTAAAAATATATGGTAATATAAATAACATAGATAATACAAAATTAGAAAAAGGTATAATAATAGATAATATCAAATATGGCCCAATTATAATTGACATATTAGAGACTAAAGGAAAGAATTCTTGGATAACTGTTAAACTAACAGAAGGAAAAAATAGAGAAATAAGAAAAGTAATGTCGTACTTTCACTTACATATTAATGATTTAATAAGAATAAAGTTTGGTCCTTTTATTTTAGATAATTTAAAAAGAGGAGAAATATTACAAGTAGAAGAGAAAAAATTAAGCTTATTTATTAAAAATAAAGGTATATTTTGATAAAAATAATTGCAGGAAAGCATAAAAGAATAAATATTAATACACCTCATGGCATGGAAACCAGACCCACCTCAATAAGACTAAGAGAATCTATATTTAATATTTTATTACATACTAAATATCTTGATGCCAAAATTGAAAATATGAAAGTTATAGATATATTTGCAGGTAGTGGTGCTTTAGGATTGGAATCATTATCTCGTGGTTGTAAATTTTGTACTTTTATTGATAATTCCAAAGAGGCAATTAATGTTATAGAAAATAACATAAGAAAATTAAATGAAGAAGAAAATACAGAAGTAATCCAAGCTGATGCAACTATTCCTTTTTTGACTAAGAAAAAATATGATATATGTTTTCTTGATCCTCCTTATGAACTTAACGATATTTCTGCCTTTATTAATAAGTTGGCTAACTCAAGTATAATGAAAAATAATGCACTTTATATTTATGAGAAACATAAAAATACGCCACTCACTTCCTTAACTGGCATGGACATTATAGAAAAAAGGCAATACGGCATTAGTGAAGTGGTTTTAATAAAAAAGCTATCAAGTTCTTCCAAATAGTTTTTCTATGTCCTTTATTCCTAATTTTATGAAAGTTGGCCTGCCGTGATTACACTGGCTAGAGTTAGGTGTATTTTCCATTTCTCGCAATAGAGCATTCATCTCTGAATTTAATAAAGACCTCCCCGCTCTTATACTGGAATGGCAGGCCATATTTCCACAAATATTATCTAACCTCTCGGATAGTATAAATTCACTTCCAAATTCTATAATCTCTTCTGCAATATCATTAATTAATACTGAAAAGTTAATTTTATCCAATATTGCAGGATGTTCTCTAATTAGAATAGCTTTTTTATCAAATTTCTCTATTATCAAGCCTAGTTTTGATAGTTTTGTTATATTGCTACTAATTACTTCAAAATGTTCTTCAGACAATTCTACTATTTCTGGTATTAGTAATATTTGTTTTTGCATATCATTATTTATAAATCCTGATCTAATTTTTTCTAGAACTATTCTCTCATGAGCCGCATGCTGATCAATTAATATAATACCATTTTCTGTTTCTGATATAATATATGTTCCATGAGTTTGTGCTATAGCAGAGCCTAGAGGATACTTTATTTCTTTTTCATAACTAATATTCTGAGTGTTTGATGTAAACCTAGATAATGGTGGAATTTGAATATTTACTAAATCATAATTATTATTGTCACTCATAGATTCATAATTTGAATTCATTTTATTCATTAAAGCATTTGAAATTTCGGATGCAGTATTTAAGCCTGCACTCTCTAATGCTTTCCTTACTCCATTTACAATTAGTGACCTAACCCTAGCAGCATCTTTAAATCTTACTTCAGCCTTTGCAGGATGAACATTTATATCAACATCTGTAGGAATAATTTCCAGAAATAAAACAGCTACAGGAAAGCGATTATTTTCAATTAATCCTTTATAAGCTCCCCTTAGAGCACCAATTAAACTTCTATCTTTGACTGGTCTATTATTTACAAAAAGATACTGCTCTCTTCCTGTATTACGATTTAAAGTAGGCATACCAACCATCCCGACCAATACCATGCCTTCTCTCTCTTCTTCCACTGACACTGAACTATTAATAAAATCATCTCCCATAACCTGCATAAGTCTTTTTTTTATAGATAAAAAATTGATTTCTTCACTTTTATTCCAATAAAATACTTTTTTTGCATCTATATGAAATGAAAAAGAAATATTAGGATGGGACATCGCCAAATGTTTTGTTACTTCTTTACAATAACGTATCTCCGTCCCATTAGTTTTTAAAAACTTTAACCTTGCTGGTACTTTTGAAAACAAATCTCTAATAGTTACTTTTGTTCCTCCTCGTATTATAGAAGGCTCAATATCCTGCAAAATATTATTAATAATTGATATCTTCCATGATTCATTTGTATTTTTATGATAAGAATCAATGCTTATATCTGCAATTGACCCTATAGAAGGTATCGCTTCTCCTCTGAAACCTAAAGAATTTATATTGACTAAATCACCATCCCTAATTTTAGAAGTGGCATGTCTTTGTAAGCACATTTTTAAATCACCTGCTGTCATACCATTGCCATTATCAACGACTTCTATAATAGTTTTTCCTCCATCAGTTATATAAATATCTATTTCAGATGAACCAGCGTCTATAGAATTTTCTAATAGCTCTTTTAATGCTGAACTTGGTCTTTCAATAACTTCACCAGCTGCAATCTGGTTAATTAAATTTTCAGGTAGTTTTTTTATTATGTTCATATTTTTTTAATCTTTTAAAAGTATTAATTTTAATTGCCTCTACTGCATCTTGTGTATAAGGATCTACTCCCAATAATTCTGCCACAACTAGTATTTCCAATGTAAATATTGTCATTAATGAAGCTATTGATTCTGCAGAAATATCAGGAATACTAATACTTCTCACTGCTCTGCCATTTTCTTTAAGGGCATCATACGTAGATTCTGCCATAATATTTAAAGTTTCACCAAGAGAAATGCCTGAAAGCCATGGAGAGATTTTAGATTCTGGAATTTTAAAACCATTATTATTATTAACTTTCAAAAAAGTATAACTACCAATATTTGGTCCATCTAACCACATTTGTAGCTGGCTATGCTGATCTAAGCCGCCCTTTCCAGTTAGTAAAAAACTCCCCTTTGCCTCTTTACCTAGAGACTCATTCCATAATTGCTTATACCAGGCAACTAAAGGACTTAATGCATCACCATAACTTATTACACAATTTAGATTATTGTTTAGTTTTAAACTCCCAGAAAATTTTGAGGATTTCATAATAAATTTACTATTATCAAATGCATTATTTAAAGATTTTCTTGCTGTCTTTCTTATAGAATAAGGGTCTAAACCCATTATAGTTGCAGGTAATAAGCCTGTTGATGTTAAAGCAGAAAAACGCCCACCTATTTTTTCATGTTGAACTATTTTTAAATTATACTCTTTTGCTATTTCAATTAGTTCCTGAAATTCATCATGTTTTTCTTGGCACATAACCATAATAGATTCTTCTACTTTAAATTTTTTAGAAACTAACCAATTTATCACTATTAGTAATAAAGCAATTGTTTCTGTCGTCTTCCCTGATTTAGATACTGCAAGAAATTTTGAATTAGTAGGCTCGATTGAGTTGAGTATTTTAGAAACTGAATTAGGATCTAAATTATCTAATATATGGAATCCCGTGTCTTGATTTACATATTTATATTGATCAGCTTTTATGAAAGAATCTGCTCCTAAACTAGAACCTCCTGTTCCAATTAATACAAAATTTTTTAGTTTATTATTAGTGAAAAATTTTGAATGCTTAATAATTTCTTCTATATCATTGTCTGAATCAATTATAGAAAAAATTGGAATTTCTTTAGCCTGTCTTTTCTTTCTTATAGAAGAGAGAATATTATTAGTTCTTTTTTGTAAATCCTCATTAACTTTCCAGCCTGAAGAATTAAAAACATATTTGATATTTTTATACATTTTTTAATCTAGGCTTCCTTCTTTTTCAATAATGATTGCTTGATTATCTACTTTAATTATCTTACCCTCTTTTGTTAATTTTTCTATTCTTTCTTTTTCCTCTTGTGGATTAATTTCTTCTTCTTCTTTCTTTACTACTTCAAATAAAGGATCAAAATCTAATATTTGTTCCATGATAGACTTATCAACTTCTTCTATTGAATTTTCTTCATTGATAACTTTTCTAATATTTTTATCTGACGTCTTTTCCCCCACAGCAATTAAAAGAATTTCATCACTTATAGACAATTGTTCATCTGTAATTTCTGCATTATTAAAAATGATATTTTTAGTTTTATCATTCTCTATAGCATCTTTGGAAGGTGGCCGTAATTCAAAATTTGGAGGAACTGATAAAGGTTTATTTTTATATACTTGAAATTCATCAGGTATTTTCTTTATTAAACCTATTTTTTCTTTAACTCCACCACAGCCATATAAAAGTACAAAATTAATAAATAATATATTTATAAAAAATATTTTTATTATAGCCTTCATATCATATTACACCTTTCTTTTTTTATTCTTATTTAATTCACCATATAAAAAAATACAAGCTCCTAGACATATACTAATATCAGCTATATTGAAGGCTGGCCAATGTAAATTTTTCCAAAAGACATCTATAAAATCTATCACTACTCCTAGCCTAATTCTATCTATTGCATTACCTAATGCTCCAGCTGAAATAAATGTCATTGCAAAATAATGCTTTTTATTAAAGAAAGCCCATGTAATTAGGCCTATACCAAATGTTACACCTATAATAGAAAAAACATGAGGAACAATTTGACCAAAACTTTTAAATATTCCAAAGGCAACACCTGAATTAAACACTAATGTAAAATTTAAAAATGGTAATAATTTTATTTCTTCAGAATGATTTAACATATATTTAAGGATATTAATTTTAGTGTATTGGTCCAATAGAATAATAATAATCATAAGGATTAAAAAATAAATAATCTTTTTCATTTTTGTTTAACTACTTCTAAACATCGATCACATAGAGGATCTTCAAGACTATTATCAATTTTGTCATCTATCTTCCAGCATCTTAAACATTTTTTACCTAATGCTGGAGAAACTACTATCCCTAACCCTACTAAACTATCTTCTTTATATGCGCCATCTACAATATTATCTTTGATAATTTCAACTTTCGAAACTATACTTATCTCTTCTATATCTATTTCCTCTAGAAGTGCCACATATTGAGTATCTTCTATAAATATTACTATTTTTGCTTCTAAACTAGAGCCAATTATTTTTTCTTGCCTCGCAGATTCTAAAGCACCATTAATAAATTTTCTAATTTTTCTAATTTTTAACCACTTACTATTTAATCCATTATCTATCCAGCTTTCCGAAATTTCAGGAAATTGTTTTAAATGAATACTATCTTCATTTTCAGTGCCAATAAGTGACAACCAAGCCTCTTCTGCTGTATAGCAAATTACTGGTGCCAACCAAGCTGTTAAGCATTTAAAAACTTCGTATAAAACTGTTCTAGTAGATCTTCTCACATCATTCAATGGACTATCACAGTAAAGAGTATCTTTTCTTATATCAAAATAAAACGCTGAAAGATCTGAAGAACAAAAGGTATGTAGCTCACTATAAAAATTTTGAAAAGTATAACCATTAACTGCTTTTTTTAATAATAAATCTAGTTCCTTTAACCTATGCAAAATCCATTTATCTAATTCTGGCATAATTTCTGTATTAATAGATTCTACCTCTTTATAATCATTTAAAGCTCCTATGGTAAACCGTAAAGTATTACGCAAACGTCTATAAGATTCACTAACACCTTTTAATACTTCAGAACTGATTCTAACATCTTCTGTTACATCAGTCATTGCAACCCATAACCTTAATATATCCGCTCCTGATTGTTTTATTATTTCTTGTGGGGAAACAACATTTCCAATACTTTTAGACATTTTTCTACCTTGACCATCTAAAACAAAACCATGAGTTAATACAGCGTCAAAAGGAGCTCTACCTCTCGTTCCACAAGACTCTAAAAGTGAGGATTGAAACCAACCTCTATGTTGATCAGATCCTTCCAAATATAAATCTGCAGGCCATTTTTGTTTTTCACTATTTAAAACAAATGAATGTGTAGAACCTGAATCAAACCAAACATCTAATATATCTTGCACACATTCATATTGATCAGAATTATATTTGTCTCCTAAGAATATTTGAGGATCTTCCGTAAACCAAGCATCTGCTCCTTTTTTTTCTACTACCTGAGCTATTCTCTCTACAACCTCAGGATCTCTTAATATTTCACCAGTATTATTATCTAAAAAAACTGTTATAGGAACACCCCAAACTCTTTGTCTAGAAACACACCAATCTGGCCTATCCTTTACCATAGACTTTATTCTATTTTTAGAGATGGAAGGCACCCATAATGTTTTTTCTATTGATTTAAGAGCAATTTCTTTTAAATTATTTGTTTCCATAGAAATAAACCACTGTTGTGTAGCCCTATATATTATAGGTTTTTTGGACCGCCAAGAATGCGGATAACTATGTATATATTTTTCTGAAGAAAATAAAGAAGATTGTTTAGTTAAAGCTACACAAACCGCATCTAAAGCTTTAAAAACATGAATTCCAGCAAAAAGAGGTATATTTGAAAAATATGTGCCACCATCTTCAACTACATCTGGAACTGGAATTTTATATTTTATACCTAGTTCAAAATCATCTTCACCATGCCCTGGTGCTACATGAACAAATCCTGTTCCCTGATCAGTAGACACAAATTCCCCATGCAATAATGGTACATCGAAGTCATAACCATCTTTATATAGAGGGTGAAAACAAATAGTTCCATCTAACAAGTCGCCTTTTATATCTGCAACCAAGTTATATTTTTCTATATTGGTATCAGCTAAAAAATTTTGTAATCTTTCCTTTGCTAATAGAATTTTTTGTCTTATAAAAATTTGACCATTATCATTATTATCTAAAATTTCTATAATGACATAATTTAAATTCTTTCCGTATGCTATCGCTCTATTTGCTGGAATAGTCCAAGGAGTTGTAGTCCATATAGGTATATACACATCTCTCAATAGAGGTTCTTTAGAAGTATTAACTTTAAAGCCTACTGTAATAGCGGTAGATTCTATATCTTTATATTCCACCTCTGCTTCTGCTAAAGCTGTTTTTTCAACTGGAGACCACATTACAGGCTTAGAACCCTTATATAAGCTTCCATTCTCAATAAACTTACCAATTTCTCGAACTATTTGAGCTTCAGCTTTAAAACTCATTGTTAAATATCTATCTTCCCAATCAGCCAAAACAAACAATCTCCTGAAATCATCCATTTGTGCACCAATCCATTTATCAGCAAATGATCTACATTCTGCTCTAAATTCTGATATTGGAAGGTCATCTTTATTTATGCCTTTTTTCTTAAATATTTGTTCTACCTGCCATTCTATGGGTAAGCCATGACAATCCCAACCAGGAATGTAGTGGGAATTATATCCACTCATTTGCTTACTTCTATTTATAATATCCTTTAATATTTTATTCATTGATGTCCCAATATGTATTGGTCCATTTGCATAAGGTGGTCCATCATGTAATATAAACTTTTCTTTATTTTTTGACTGATCTCTTAATTTTCCCCATAAATCTATTTTATTCCACCTTTCTATCATTTCTGGTTCACGCTGAGGTAGACCACCACGCATTCCAAAAGTTGATTTTGGCAAAAATACAGTATCTTTATAATCCATTTAATATTTCCCTCAGTAACTTTTAAAAAATCTAAATATTATTTTCTGTTAATATATTGATTGCTTCCTTACAATCTAAAGTCATTTGCTTCTTGAGCTTTTCAATATCAGAAAAGACTTTTTCATCACGAATCTTCTTTACCAAAGAAACTTTTATACGTCTTCCATAAATATCTCCACTAAAATTTAGTAAATGAGCCTCTAGAAATCTTTTTTTGCCTTTAAATTGAGGCCTATATCCTGTTGACACTGCTCCCATATAAACCTTGTTATCTAAATTTATCCAACCTGCATATATACCATCTGAAGGAATTATAGTATTTAAATAATTAATATTAGCTGTTGGAAAACCTAATTTATTACCTAACTGCTCTCCTTTTACAACGCGACCCTCAACTTCATGAAAATATCCTAAAACTGCTTTTGCTTCCATCATTTTCCCATTAAGTATCATATCTCTAGCTAAACTAGAAGAGTATCTACCATTTATTCCTGAAACTTCACGAATTATGTGAACTTTAAAATATTTTTTAAACTCCTTAGACATTAAATATGCAACATTACCTTGCCTTTTATAACCAAAATGAAAATCATCTCCTATGATTAGGTC
>JAQWRB010000003.1 GCA_029243935.1 Alphaproteobacteria bacterium | reverse complement strand
TTTGTAGAATATAAAGATGTTAATTTTTTCTATGAAAAAGAATTAAAGCTAAAATATCAGAGCATAATAAATTATCAAAAAAAATATTATTATGATGGATCTTGGAATAAAAAGTATGAGACCTTAGCTATACCCTTAATTGGATGGGTAAATGGAAGTGATTGGCCTATATTGGCAAAAGTGAGTGCATTAGTTTATAATATGATTTTCACAGGACCAGTTATAGAAGAGTTTAAAAATTTTAAAATGCCTGTTTCTTTAATTATTGGTACGCGAGATAGAACTGGGCCTGGGCGTAACTGGAAAAAAACAGGTATTAAATATGAGCTTGGAAGATATGATAATTTAGGTAAACAAGTTAAAAGACGTAATTCTAAAATTAATGTTATAGAGCTTGAAGGTCTAGGCCATCTTCCTCAAGTAGAAGATTTTGAAAGGTATCGTAAAGCACTTCATGAAGCATTAAAGTATAATAATTAGTTGTTTTAAATAAATTTACTTAACTATTAAATCTTATATAACCCTGAGTACAACACCCCTAAGAACTGACGAAGTTTAGATGACTTAACTAATATCTATTTCAATATTTTCCATTGTGTAGTTTTTATTTATGAGCGTAACTTTGAAAAGTTATTTCATCAGTTGAAGCTAATAATATGATGATTGTGCGATTTTGAATGAATAAGTTACTTTAAACTTGCTTCTATATTGCTAATAAATTTTATAGAAGTTGGTGATACATGAGCTGATATAGAATGTAATAATTCCCCATTCCTATTTATTAAATATTTATGGAAATTCCAACCAGGTAGTTCTTTAGACCCATAATTATCTTCAACCCAAGTGTAAAAAGAATGCTTATTATTACCAATAACTTTTTGTTTACTCATAATAGGAAAAGTTATTCCATACCTAGATTCACAAAAATCTTTTATTTCTTCATTACTACCCGGCTCTTGGTTTAAAAAATCATTTGAGGGTATAGCTATAATTGATAATTCTTTTGAGGAATATTTTGTAGTTAATTCTTGTAACTCTTTATATTGGCTAGTAAACATACAATTACTTGCAGTATTAACAACAAGAATTACCTTTCCTGGTAAATTACTTAATATAAAGTCTTTGCCATCAATATCTTTAAATATCATTTTATCTATAGATAAGTTTTTTGAAAAAGATGCCTGATTAAAAGAAAAAATGAATATAAGCAACAAACTTAAAAATTTTATAAAATTTAACATATTATTTCCTTATTATTTATCAGTTATTTTTTATAAGCTCATCTTAACCTAACACTACATATATCTAATTAACAATCTATTTTCATTAGTGACTCCCTCCCAAGTCCAACCACTAATAGACCCTAACATTTTCAATTGTCATAATAATTCCCTTATATTATTTAACCAAGCTAAAATAACGCTATAAACCCTTCCATTTATTAGATTGTCTTACTTTAGCAAATTTTTCTATATGCTCTATAATTGCTGAAGCAATATCTTTTCCTGTTGCCCCTTCTATAGCTTCAAGTCCAGGAGATGAATTCACTTCTAGAATTTTTGGACCTCTTTCT
>JAQWRB010000140.1 GCA_029243935.1 Alphaproteobacteria bacterium | reverse complement strand
TTTGTAAATACCTTTAAATTTTAATTGATCGCTCTTATAATATCCAAAATATTCACCGTCTGGTTTACCATTTTTAAAATTCCCTGATATACTTCCAGTTACTTCACCAGTAAAAGGGACATCAGAATTTATCTCATAATATATCCCATTTTTTTCATCCAAATCTTCAAAATTTAACATTTTCTCTCCGCCTAACTAAAGTAAATAAAAACAGGGTAAGATACGTGAATATTCTATATACTTACTCTAGAGAATTATTAAGTATTAAAAAAGATAAATCTAAAATAAAAATTATGTTTAACTTTGTCAAAGTCAATTTTAGATGTTTTAAATATATTTAATTTTTAGTAATTTATTTTTTTGTAATCGTTAGTGAGTAAGGGTTTTAATGGTAGCGAAGGTAGGATTTGAACCTACGACCTTCGGATTATGATTCCGCTGCTCTAACCAACTGAGCTACTTCGCCATTATTTAATTATGCTATTTAAAATACTTTTATATTATGAAAGTATAAAAATAAAGGATTTATTTCAGATATTACTGATCTACTGGTTGTGTAACTTTTTGAACTTTAGAATTTTTTGATAGCACTCTTTCCCTATAAGCAATATACAAGGTACTTAAAAATATAATCATACTTCCAATCCAGATATTAATAGATGGAACTTCAAAGAACAATAAATATCCAATAGCTACCGCCCATATTAACTTAAGAAAATCAAAAGGCATTATTATACTAGTATCTCCCTGCCTTAATGCTTGGGCCAATAACATTTGTGCGCTTGTGCCAGAAATACCAATAAGCATTAAGAAGAATAGATCTTTAAGTGTAGGAGTTTCCCAGAAAAAATACGCAGCTATTGCGGATAACGGGATCATAATTATAACCATATAAGAAGTTATTGTCACGCTACTTTCTGTTCTTCCTAAAATTTTAATAATAATTAGTGATACTGACCATACTGATGCTGATAGCAGAACTAGTAAGTGTCCATTATTAATAGATGAGTATATAGGATCAACAACAATTAAAGCTCCAATAAATCCAAAAGCAATAGCAATACCTCTTTTTATACCAACTATTTCTTTTAAAAATATAACTGCTAGGATACTAGCAAATAAAGGTGCTGTAAAAGCTAAAGATGCTACATCGGCTAATGGAGCAATACTTAATGAGTAAAAAAAAGACATCATTGCAATTACATTAAATAAGGAACGCGCAACATGCAGTTTTATTTTTTTTGTTTTTAGTGGGTTAAAACCATATTTAATAAACCATGGAGCTATTACTAATAAGCCAAATAAATTTCTAAAAAATGCTATTTCAAAAGGATGCATACTAGTAGACATAAATTTTATTGAGGCATGCATTATCGAAAATAATACAGTAGCTATTATCATTAGCCCTATACCATTAAGCACTGTTTTTTCAGTTACATCAATCATATATGAATTCTGTAATATACAGAATTTTAATACAAATCATTCAGATAAACCTCCAGATATCCATCCTCCACCTAATATTCTATCATTCTTATAAATAACACAGGCCTGTCCAGGGGCTACTCTATAATTAGCTTCATGCAAATTTACTAATAGGTTATCACTATCTAGATATGAAACACTTGCTTTTTGAGTTATATGCTCAGAACTCAATTGCACATCAGCAATAATTCCTTCTACTTTATCTAAAGGTTTATTTTCTAACCATGAAATCTCTGCTATATTAAAATTTCTAATTTCCATATCCTGCTCTGAACCTACAAATACACTATTATTATTTGCCTCAATCTTAGTAACATATAGTGGAGTACCATCTTCAGAAATAACTCCTAATCCTCTTCTTTGGCCTACAGTAAATGAATCAATACCAGTATGTTTTCCCATAATTCTTCCGTTTACATGTATTATATTACCTGACTTAGAAATATCAGGCCGTAATTTTTGTACTATTTCTCTATATCCCTTCTTTGCCGTAGACTGAACAAAACATATGTCCTGAGACTCAGGCTTCTCTGATATAGATAAATTCATCCTTTTTGCATAATTTCTAGTATCAGCCTTAGAAAGCTCTCCGAGCGGAAAACAAATGTTTTTAAGAATTTTTTGAGGGGTTGCAAACAAAAAATAACTTTGATCCTTAGTTAAATCTTTTGCCCTATATAGTCCAATATTTTTGCCTTTACCTTTAATATTTGCATAATGTCCTGTAACCAAAAACTCTGCGCCTAAATCTAACGAAGTATTTAATAGATCTTTAAATTTCATCTTTTGATTGCATCTTATACAAGGAATTGGGGTAATTCCTTCAGCGTAACTATCTGCAAAATCTTGCATTACAGATTTTTGAAAACGTTTTTCATAATCTAATGTATAATGTTTAATTCCTAATTTATCAGAAACTCTTTTAGCATCATATATATCTTGCCCTGCACAACATGTTTTTGAACCAACAGAAGTAGTTCTTCCGCTATCATATAGCTGCATAGTTAACCCTATAACATCATAACCTTTCTCTACCATCATTGCAGCAGCAACTGAGCTATCTACACCTCCAGACATAGCAACAGCAACCTTTTTTTTTACAGATTTAGACATTATTTATATTATTCTTATCTTCTTCTTCTTTTTCTTTTTCTTCTTTTGCTAACAAATATTTTTCTCTATATGCTAAATATGTCTTTATAAGATTTTCACCATATTCCATGGCCCATTCAGGTAAAAAATGCCCCGCATTATCTACCCCAGGTAATTTATGAATACCTTTTATTGAATTAAAGAAACTATTTAATGCTTCTTGAGGAAACAAAGGGTCCCTCATACCAGATAGAGATAAGGCAAGACCATCATATTCATTTGAATACCAGTCTTGAGCTTTTTTAGAAATTTCTATACCTTGTTTTCCTTTTTGGTTTGGAAAAATTTCAGGCATTACTCTTAATGCTACTTTACTCTCATAACTATCAAAGGGAGCATGATAATTATTACATTCTTTTAAGTTTAATATTTTATTAGTCCTTGCCATAATAGCTCTGATATTTAAGTCTGGATTATCTTTTATATATTTTCTCCAGTCAGCATAGCTATCTGACATTAAATTCGTACCTGTAACTAATGTTGTATTATGCATAATTATTCCATCAAAGCGCTCAGGCATATCCATAGGAATTGTTAAACCTATAAAACCACCCCATTCATGAACTACTAAAACGATATTTTTAAGATTTAACCTCTCTATCATACATATTAAAGAGCTTCTTAAAGATTCAAATGTATAAGCCCCTTCATCTAGAGGTTTATCTGATCGGCCAAAACCTGGCATATCAAAAGCTACAGCTCTAAAATTTGCTTTATTTACTTCTTTTATGAAATGTCTATACATATAAGACCATGTAGGCGACCCATGAAGCATTAAGAAAGTTAACTCTGAGTCCTTATTTCCCGAATCAATATAAGCCATTCTCATATCTTCATAATCTTCAAAACCAGTAATATTTTTTTCATATCTTGCTTCATAGGGAAAATCAGGAAGATTTGTTAATTTTTCTATGTCTGATGTATAAATTTTTTTCATTTTACCTCTTCTAATATTTTTTTTTATTTAAACGCACATCATTATTTATAAATGGAAGTGATACTATTAAGCCATCTAGCTTATCTGTTAATACCACTTGGCACCCCAGTCTTGAAGTTAATGTTAAACCAGCTGCTAAATCTAGCATATCTTCTTCATCCCAACTAGGTTCCTCTAACTTATTATACCATTCCTTATCTACAATAATATGGCATGTTGAGCAAGCAAGCGAACCCTCACAAGAACCCTCTATATCTATTTCATTTTTATGTGCAATTTCTAAAATAGTTAAGTTATTACTTTCTTCATCAATAATAGTTTCTTTATCCTTATATTTAAAAATAACTTGCGGCAATTTTAATTCTCATTATTTTGTAAAAGTTTAATTTTATCGCTAATAATTTTTGAAGCTTTATCAATATCAATTATATTAGTATTCCTGCCAACTGAAATTCTAAATGAAGATAACGCGCTATCATCATCTAAACCAATAGAATGTAATACATATGAAGGCTCTATGCCTCCAGTTGAACATGCTGAACCTGTAGAAAATGCAACCTGATTTCCTAAAACCTCTGCTAAATTTGCCCCACTTATTCCTTTAACTGTATAATTTAAATTATTTGGCAATCGATTATTATCTAAAGAAGGTCCATTTAGCTTTATATTGCTTATATAATTAGTAAAATTTTTATGAAGTCTATCTCTTAATAATTTTAAGGAAATAATATTATCTTTTAAATTTGTATTACTAATTCTTATTGCCTCACCAAATCCAACAATAAGGGGAGTAGGTAAAGTACCAGATCGCATAAGTCGTTCTTGACCACCACCATCTATTTGAGATATTAGCCTAATTCTTGGTCTTCTTCTAACATATAAACATCCTATTCCCTTTGGACCATAAATTTTATG
>JAQWRB010000121.1 GCA_029243935.1 Alphaproteobacteria bacterium | reverse complement strand
ACACTCATTAGGTGGAACACTATTTGAGCTAGAAAGAATATTCCATTGCCCACCTTGTGCCTGAGCTATATACATATTCATCTCTACATGACCTGTTCCTGGCACAACTCTATAACCACCACCTGGACCTTGATCTATAGATACATTTTCTAAAGCGGCAGAAACAGCTTCACGAGCAACATCTCCATTAGTATTAATAACAGCTTGCTCATAAAGTTTAACCGCACGATATACTCCAGTACTAGCACTACCTGCTGTTAATTGGTATGGAGTATCTTTCCACATAGCATTGTAGTCCGCTAATAGCTTTTTACCAAAAGCATCGTTCACATTATGGAAATAATCTAAACAACTATATGCACCCTCTAATTCCTCAGGCGCAACATAGAAAGGAGTATTTTCATCCCAATACACACAAGATAAAGTTCCTCCATTAGCTTGAAAACCAGATTCATAAAGCTGCTTAGTAAAACCTGCTAATCCCGGAGGAATAATAGTATTAAAGACATGATCTACTTTCTCTTTTAGAATCTTTCCAACCGTGGCTGAATATTCCATTTGGTCGAGAGGGAAATATTCCTCTACCACAACTTCACCACCATTTTCTTCAATAACATTTCGTGTCCATTTATTTAATAACTGAGGCCACCTATAATTCGCAGATGGCATAGCAAATCTTTTATTTCCTTTTTTTATTAAAAAAGGAATAAATTCAGATACTTGTTGAAATGGTGTTGGCCCAGTACAAAAAAGATGCTGAGTACATTCTTGACCTTCATATAATTGGGGATATAAATATAGAGTTTTACCACGTTTTACTATTGGGTTTTTAATTGCTTCGCGCATTGCACTTGTAACACCTCCAATAATAACATCAACATTATGCTGTTGGACTAATCTACGAACATTACCAACTGCTACCCCTGGATCACTCGCCGTATCTTCTAATATTAATTCTATTGGTCTTCCTTGAATACCTCCAGAATCATTTATCTGCTTTACTGCTAATTGTGCAGTTTGCCAATTAGGATTACCTGCAAAAGCTATTGCTCCAGTAATATCAGTAGCTATTCCCATTTTTATAGGACCGGCTGCATGTGACCATTCTGGGCGTAAAACCCAAGTACTAGCTCCACCCAACCATCCTGCAGCAGTTAGTGCTGTAGAACCTTTTATAAATGATCTTCTATTTAAATTTATCTTCATTGTTCTTCTCCCCTAAATTAGAAAATATTTTAAAATATGAACTCCCCTCTCTTATTTCAAAATCTATTAGCAATAATTCTGAATAAAAAAAATATATAGTCAAGTTATAAAAAATACTTTTACAATGATATTTATAATAATAAAAATTACTTATTTTAATGTTTTCATCGAATTATATAAAAAATTATAACCATTATTTTTTAATTCTTTAGTTACATTTTTTCTGTCTTCCTTATCTCTATTTTGACTTAATTTTGACTTAGCTATTTGCGAAGTAATCGTAATTGTAATTCCTACTATTTCTTTAATCATAGTAGACATAAATTTTGTAGATACCTTATTTATTTTCCAGCTTTCTTCTTTAGTATCATCCTTTTCAAAAACCTTAGTTAATTCTTCAACCGTTTTAAGTAAAAATTTCTGATCATAATTAAAAGCAATATTACCATGAAGATGAATTGCTTGGTAATTCCATGTTGGAACATGCTCTCTATTTTTATTTCTAGAAGGATACCAATTAGGAGAAATATAAGAATCTTCAGACTTGAATATGGCCATAACCTTATCATTATCATTTAAATCTCTATGAAGATTATTAGTTTTTGCAATATGTCCAATTAATACTTTTTTATTCTTAGAAACTTTATTTAATAATAAAGGTAAATGATTAGCTACTAAACCATTTTTTGTATCAGCTACTAAAATAGCCAAAGGAAAATTTTTTATAACCTTTATTACTTCCTCTTCTCTATTCTCTTCAAAATGTTTTGGAATATACATTCTACTTCCTTAAAATATCTAATGTAAAGAATATGGTATATTTTACTTTAAAAGGATTATATTGTTTAGCTACTATTTTTTGCATTCTTAATTTTTAAATTTAATAAGAGCTTCATGAATATCAAATCATCTAATAACAAAATTGGTATAATTCTTATGATTTGCGCAATATTGTCATACTCATGTATGGACGGTGTAATAAGATATTTATCACAAC
>JAQWRB010000115.1 GCA_029243935.1 Alphaproteobacteria bacterium | reverse complement strand
TATAAAGTTAATGTAATTTTACCTAAACATTCTGATGCAGTTAAGTCTATAGCTTCTTGTACCAATTTAATAAGTAATAAAGATAATCTATTGTCTATTTACCAGTATAGTTGGTTAGATTTTATTTTACTAAAATTTGGGTTATGTAAATGGATTAAAAATATACTTAATAACGCCGATATATCTTTTGTACATAATGCAAAATTAATAGCAATTCTAAAAATAAATGCTTTAAAACCTGTTTTTGCGGTTAATCATACAGCTAAAAAATCTCAATTAAAGTATTTTAAAAAAGCAGATATGATATTTTCTGTAAATAATAATATTAATAAGCAATTAATAGATTTAGGAGTAAGTAAAAGTAAATGTGTCTACTGTCCAAATGTTTTAATAGATCTTCCTGATTTTAAAATAGTAAATATATCAAAAAAAACTATTGTAATAGGAGCATTGGGAAGAATGGTTGATAAAAAAGGTTTTTTTGATTTTATAGAGGCTTTAAAAATTATTAAAAATAAAGGTATAGATTTTAAGGCAATTTTAGCAGGAAATGGTGAATTATATAATAAACTAAGAATTGCAGCAAAGGATTTAAAAGAGTTAGAGTTTCCAGGGTGGGTTGAAGACAAGAAAAGTTTTTATAATAAAATTGATATATTTTGTCAGCCTTCTCATTTTGAGCCTTTTGGGTTAACAGTAATTGAGGCAATGGCATATGCAAAACCAGTTATATCAACAAATTGTGATGGACCATCAGAAATTATTAATGAAAATAAAAACGGATTTTTAGTAGCTAAGAATGATCCAAAAGAAATGGCAGAAGCGATTATAAAACTTATAAATAATTCTGAAACTCATAGAAAAATTTCTTTATCTGCTAGGAACCATATCGAAAATTTTTATAGTATTAAGCAACTCCAAAAGGTTTTAAGTGATAATATTAGTAATTATTTTAAATTAGAGCATGAAAAATAAATTAATTTATTCATATCTAAGGAGTTCCAGTTCGCAATAGCATATTTCCCATTAATACATTGTCCATATTCGCTTATTATATCTATAGAAATTAAAGCTTCACAATTTTTTAAATATTTAGGCTTGAGTGTAATCTCTATAGTTCCATCTCTTCCAGAATATTTATGGCTGGTAACACTGTATTTACAGATACTTAGATATATATTTTTCTTTTTATAAAGCTTATTTTGAGGATCAAATATTTTAATAGATAATTCATAATTAATTAATTTGTTTTTTAAGTTTTTTAAACATTCACTGGTTTCAAATGAGTTGTAACCGTCTTCACATCTTTTAATTTCTTGAGCTTTTGATGCATTTAAAAAAAATAATAAGTAGATAATAAAAAATAATCTCATTAGATAAACCTAGCATTAGAATACAAATATATATATATAATTAATAAATATATATAAGGATATACATTGAGAAATACAGATATTAATATTAAAGATTATGATCTGATTGTTATAGGTGCTGGATCTGGTGGTGTAAGAGCTGCTAGAATTGCAGCGAACTATGGAGCTAAAGTTGCTATAGTAGAAAGCGTTCGCGTAGGTGGCACATGCGTTCTCAGAGGATGTGTGCCAAAAAAACTTTTAGTTTATGGGTCTCATATTGCACATGATTTAGAAGATGCTTCTGGTTTTGGATGGAATATAGGCTCTATTGAGCATGATTGGGTGAAGCTTATTGAGGCTAAAAATAATGAGTTAGATAGATTAAATAGTATTTACTTAAATTTATTATCTAAAGTAGAAATTATTACTGGTTTTGGAAAAATTATCGGCAACAATGAAGTAGAAGTAAATGGCTCTATCATTAGAGCTAATAAAATTCTAATTGCTGTTGGAGGAAAATCTTTTTTACCTAAAATTAAAGGTATAGATTTATGTATTAATTCTGATCAGGCTTTGGATTTAAAAGCTTTACCTAAAAAAATTGTCATTAATGGTGGTGGTTATATAGCTTTAGAGTTTGCATCTATATTTGCATCTTTTGGGTCAGATGTAACATTGATTTATAGAGGTAAACATATATTAAGAGGGTTTGATGCTGATATATCAAATTTAATTACAGAAGAATATATAAAAAATAATATTAAAATTTTAACTGAAACTGAAATCATTTCAGTTTCTAAAACTAATCATGACTTATTAGTAACACTAAGTAATAACGAAGAAATAATATCAAATGAAGTTATGTTTGCTACTGGTAGAGTTCCAAATACTAATGGTTTAGGTTTAAATGAAATAGGTATCAACAATGGTTCAATTGGTGAAGTTATTGTTGATAAAAATAATCAAACTAGCATTAATAATATATATGCTATAGGAGATGTTACCAATAGAATTAATCTTACTCCAGTTGCTATCGCAGAAGGACAAGTTTTTTCTGATAATATTTTTGGAGGAATGTCTAAAGTTTGTGATTATGAAAATGTTGCATCTGCTGTTTTTTCACAACCAGCTATTGGAGTAGTAGGATTGAGTGAATTAGAAGCAAATAATTTGTATGCTGAAGATGGGGGTATAGAGGTTTATAAAACTTCCTTTAAACCTATGAAACAAACACTAGGTGGCAGAGATACAAAAATTTTTATGAAAATGATTGTTCGTAAAAATAATAATAAGGTTATTGGAATACATGGTATTGGTGATGATATGCCAGAAATAATTCAAATATGTTCTGTAGCGATTAAAGCTGGTGCAACTAAAGATGATTTTGATAATACAATGGGAATACATCCTACGGCAGCAGAAGAATTAGTTACATTAAAATAAACTTTTATGCATTAAAACTTGTAAATAACTATTACAAACAGTAATCATAATGCTCATTATTATTTATTTACGTATTTTAGGTGATTAAGTTATGAATTCTGATTGGAATATTAATTCTTGGAGAAACTTTCCTGTAAAGCATCAACCTCTGTATAGTGATATAAATGTTTTAAAATCTGCAGAAGAAAAATTAAAGTCTCTACCTCCATTAGTATTTGCTGGAGAGGCTAGAACTTTAAAAGAAAAACTTGGAAGTGTATCTGAAGGTAAAGCTTTTTTATTGCAAGGGGGAGACTGTGCAGAGTCGTTTGCGGAGTTTAATGCAGATAACCTTAGAGATACTTTTAGGCTAATATTACAAATGGCTGCTGTTTTGACTTATGGTGCATCTCTACCTATTGTTAAAGTAGGAAGATTAGCAGGTCAATTTGCTAAGCCTAGGTCAGAATCTATTGAAAACCGGAATGGTATTGAACTTCCTTCTTATTTAGGAGACATCATAAATGGTATTGAATTTACAAAAGAGCAAAGAGAGCCAGATCCAGAAAGAATGATTAAAGCTTATAGTCAGGCAGCCTCAGCTTTAAATCTATTAAGAGCCTTTGCTACTGGAGGTTATGCTGATTTACATGAAGTACACAGATGGAATTTAGATTTTCTAGAAGGTAGTAGTCAAGATAATAGATATCGTATAATTGCCGATAGAATTGGAGAGTGTTTAGATTTTATGAAGGCATGCGGTATTAATAAAAATACTGCAGGATTAATATCTAAAGTAGATTTTTTTACTTCTCATGAAGCATTACTATTAAATTATGAACAAAGTTTGACTAGAGTAGATAGTTTGACAGGCAAACATTATGATTGTTCTTCCCATATGTTATGGATTGGAGAGAGAACTAGGTCTTTAAACGAAGCACATATAGAATTTATGAGGGGGATTGGAAATCCTATAGGGGTAAAAATTGGCCCTACAACAAGCTCTGAGGATATTATTAAGTTAATTGATAAACTAAACCCAGAGAATGAAGCAGGTAAGTTGACATTAATATCTCGAATGGGGAAAGATAAAATAGGTGATATATTACCTAATTTAGTAAGAAAAGTTGATAATGAAGGTATGAAAGTAGTTTGGTCATGTGATCCAATGCATGGAAATACTTTTAAAGCACAAACTGGTTATAAAACTAGAGCATTTGATAATATAATGAATGAGGTAGAACAGTTTTTTCAAATTCATAGGTCTGAAGGTACGTATGCTGGAGGAATTCATTTAGAAATGACAGGTCAAGATGTTACTGAATGCGTAGGAGGTGCT
>JAQWRB010000104.1 GCA_029243935.1 Alphaproteobacteria bacterium | reverse complement strand
CTGTAATAGAACATTTAATTAATAATTTAGACAATAAAAAATTTGATATAATCAATGAAAAATGAATTTAAAAATAATATAGCTTTTATTAATGCTCGATTAATTGATCCTCATTCAGGATTGGATGAACTTGGTGACTTATTAACTGATGGAAAACAAATAAAAGCTATTGGAAAAAATTTATTTTATGATGGCACTTCTGACAATATATTAAAAATAGACTGTAAAGGTCATGTTTTGTGTCCAGGATTTATAGATATAAATACCCACTTGAGAGAACCCGGTGAAGAACATAAAGAAAACATCAATACTGCTTCTGCATCTGCTTTGGCTGGAGGCATAACTAGTTTAGTATGTATGCCAGATACACAGCCAGTTATAGATCAAATACCTATTATAGAGTTTATAAAAAAAAGAGCTAGAGAAACTAATGGTGTAAAAATATTTCCAGCCGCTTCCATAACAAAAAATATAGAAGGAAAGCAATTAACGGAAATGGGCTTATTAATGGAAGCTGGAGCCATTTTATTCACGGATGCTAATAAAACTATTAAAAACACAAAAGTAATGAAGCAAGCACTTACATATGCTAAAAATTTTAATTTATTAATTATGATATCACCTCAGGATTATGACCTTTCTTTAAATGGAGTAATGAATGGCGGCGCTTTATCTAGTAAACTAGGATTACCTGGAATATCAAAAGTAGCGGAGATTATTCAAGTAGAGAGAGATCTTAGATTATTAGAAAATTCAGGAGGAAGGCTACATTTTTCCAATATAACAACCCATGAATCTATAATTGCTATCCAAAAAGCAAAAATTTCAGGCTTGAAGGTAACTTCATCAACAGCTCCACATTATTTTACTTTAAATGAAAGAGCAGTAGATGAATGGAAAACTTTTGCCAAAGTCTTTCCTCCATTAAGACAAGAAAATGATAGAGAAGCGATATATAATGCATTAGTAGATAATAAAATAGATATAATTTCTAGTCATCATTCTCCACAAGACCAAGATAGTAAAAGACTGCCTTTTGAACAGGCTGAATTTGGAATATCAGGTATGGAAACCTTATTACCTATTTCATTAGACTTACATTTTAATGGCAATATGGAATTAATTGATTTAATTGACAAGGTAACAAACCAGCCAGCAAAATTGCTAAATTTAGATACTGGGAAGCTTAAAATAAACTCTCCTGCAGATTTAACAATTATTGATATAAATAATTCAAATAAAATAAATTTAGAAGACATGAAAAGCAAATCTAAGAACTCTCTTTTTGATCAATACAATTATAAGGGAAAAATCCTATATACAATAGTAGATGGTAGAATAGTTTTTGAATCCTCTAAACTGAAATAGTAAAAATATGTTTATATTTATAGAAAACTTTATTGAACTAATTAAATATCAAAATATTGTGATATTTTTGTTATTAGGCTTTATAATTGGTTCTATTCCTTTTGGGCTCATCATTGTAAAAATTTCTGGTTATGGAGATATAAGAAAAATAGG
>JAQWRB010000103.1 GCA_029243935.1 Alphaproteobacteria bacterium | reverse complement strand
TATTATTGGTTGTGCGTTCTGCGGAGCCGCTAATCTCATTGTCTTGTCCATTGGTTCTAATTATAGAACCATAACCCCCAGGGCCAGGGTTTCCTCTACATGCCCCATCAGTAAAAATTTCGACCTTTTGCATAGTTAATTGACAGGGGATAGATTTATAGTGTTGGATAAGTTAGTTCTATAAATTATATGCAATGAAATCATAACATATTATTTTTATTGAGGATACTCACATTAAATTTTCTTTAAAGAGCTTTATAAATGAGTTCGTTTTATTTTGGAGGGATGGGTTAGTTTTTGGTATGTATCACTCGATGTATTAAGGTTAGTATATTAAAAATTTAGAAAATTGGTGATGGGAACCACTTATAAATTTTAATAAGATGTACAAGGAGATCAAAAAACAAGGTAGTTTTGAGCTTAGAATATAATGTAAGGCGTTCGGCTAGATAGGATTCCCCCAGTAGCCAACCAAACAGCCACGAATTGAATATTGATGTGTTGTGTATGATTTTTTTTCTAATACTTTCTAATTTACTATCACTCATATTATAATGTGAGTATTTATTTTATGTTAAGTAAAAATAGGAGCAAAGGCATTTAAACCTCAATACAATCAAATTTGTTGAGCAGGTTATAATTATTAATGGATCGCTGACAATATGATTTTGACCTAAACTAAGGGAAATAGCCTTTAGCAAAATGGATTGACACCTTTTCGGAGGAAGTGATATAGTTCTCAGTTCCAAATGAAGATCAACTTTAATTTTTCACGCAAAACATAAGGGATTAACAGGATGAGTGACTACAAGGTTTTAGCTGGCCCTGAGGCGTTTCTTCCGCCATCGGCAGCTTCAATGGGAATAATATTACCAGACCCAGGAGAAGCACACATAGAAGGAACAATAGTTCCAGAGGAAGAGGCATATGAGCATTGTGCCAAGAAGATTTTAGAAGCTAAAGTTCCGACAATTTTCCCTGGGCCACTAGTCCTTTGGAAGTGGAACGATCATGTTGCCGAAAAGGCTGCCGCAATTAAGGAATTATCTGATGAGGCTCCTATGCGGTTTATTCCCATGGCAGACTACCGCCCAAAATATCCTAAAATCGAATATGAGGTGGAAATCAACCCGAACCACCCCAATTTGACAATCTGGCATAATAAAATTGATGCCTGTATTTTTGTTGGAGTTCATTGCCATCAGGCTAACTTAGCTCTTAAAATTATACGTGGAGGCACAAATTGTTATACAATGGCGATGTGTGCTCAGGCTGGACACGAAGATGCTTGTTTGTCGTTTCGAGATGCAAGTGCGGAGAAAATTAAAAAGCTTACAGCAGCAGTTAAGAAATTAAAATCTCAAGGCGTCAAGTCACAAGCGGTAGCCTTTACGCAGTTTAAGATGGACAGGAATGGTTTGGTTGCCTCGCCAGCAGTGATTAAAGAATACGAAGATGCGAGTGCGGCTAAGTAGTTTTACTATTTTATTTAAAAATGTTTTTAATTTAATTTAAAGAATGCTCTTTCATCTAGGGGTAAATTTATGAATAAGCCAGTCGTTACACCAAAAAGAGTTATCGCATCGAATCATGTAAAGCTAGGCCAGAAGAATGCTAAGGGCCAGACTTTCACTGATATTAATGATATTTTTTATAACACAGAGCAAAAACCAGTTTTTTTTACTGGTAGTGAGGTGATTAAGGAAGCTATCAGGCGTTCAAGCGTTGGTACTTCAGTTGCTTATCCTATTACTCCTCAAAGTGAGGCAGCTGCATTGATTGGTGAGCTCTATGCAGAA
>JAQWRB010000078.1 GCA_029243935.1 Alphaproteobacteria bacterium | reverse complement strand
CTATTGGTAATCCCATTTTTTTTGCAACATAACCAGCATAGGCATCACCAAAATTTCCTGTTGGTACAGAAAAGTTAACTGAAGTAACATCTTTATTTTTCATTAATTTAAAAGAGGAATAAAAATAATATACAACCTGTGCTAATACTCTTCCCCAATTAATAGAATTAATTGAAGCCAAATTGTGCTTAGCATTAAAATCTTTATCAACTAATAATTTTTTAACTAATGCCTGACAATCATCGAAATTCCCATCAATTGCTATATTGTATACATTATCAGCATTAACCGTAGTCATTTGCCTTCTTTGGAATTCACTCACTTTACCCTTAGGGTGCAAAATAACTATATTAGCACTACTATTATTTTTAAAAGCTTCAATTGCTGCTGATCCTGTATCACCTGACGTAGCACCAATTATAGTAACTTTCTTTTCTTCCTGTTCTAAAAATATATTAAAGACTCTACTTAAAAACTGCAAAGCAAAGTCTTTAAATGCTAGCGTAGGTCCATGAAATAATTCTAATATATTAAGATCCGACTCAATATTTATCATTGGAGCTACATCACTTGTTCCAAAATTTTTATATGCATTTTTTGAAATTTTTTGAATGTCCTCTTTAGCCAGACATATTCCAGAATACTTATATATAATTTCTGTACATAGTTCTGAATAATTCATATTTACCATATTATTAATTTCACTAGATGAAAATTTTGGAAATTTTTTGGGTAAATATAAACCTCCATCTGCAGCTAGCCCTTCAATAATAATTTTACTAAAATTATTATTAGAACTATTGTTTTCACTTCTTGTAGAGATATAAAGCAAATTATTACCCAAGCATAATATATTTAAATGTTTACTACTAATTACGTTTAAAATTGCTTTGTAAAGTAAACCAAAATAAAAAAGAAAGCACTATAAATAATATAACTGCTATTGATTGGTGTAACATAGCAATTAATATATTTACCTCTGTAAATATTACTGTAGCTCCTATTAATATCTGAAGTATAATTAACGAGATTAATATTTTTATTTGAACAGAAAAAAAATTATATTTTTTAACGTCATTATAGGCCCTAACAACTAATAGAACAAATAAAGCTGATACTAATGCTAAAACACGATGACTTAAATGAATTAGTTTATTGGATTGTAATAAACTAATTCCGTCATTTGAACATTTTGGCCAAATATCACATGCTAATGAGGATCCACTTTTTGAAACTATTGCACCCATTAGCATAGTTGCTAGAACAATCGTAATAGTTCCACTTAATATTAGTATTTTGTTTTTTACCGCTGGCATACTAGTTATTGAATTTATATTTAAAGAGTCTAAAAATATTTTTAATACTAAAAACATAAGACTCAATGCAAGCCCTAAATGTATAGCCACACTCCAAGGAGAGTTTTTATCAAGTACTGTAAAACCTCCCATTAAACCTTGTAAAGCCAGTATCAATACAATTATATATAAAATAATTAAACTACTTTTATGTTTTAAAGACCTTAAGCCAACAAAAAAGACTAAAAAAGTTACGGGTGTAATAAATACCGCGGCATTAAACCTATGAATCCATTCAAGCATTACTTGATAGTATTCAAAGTTTAGGTCAGATATTTTTGACAACTTCTCCTGATCTGGAAACCATAAACCATAGCATAATGGCCAATCTGGGCAAGATAAACCTGATCCAGTTAAACGTACTGCTGAACCTAAAGAAATTTGAACAAAGATTAATATTAGTAACAAACCTGCTAAGAGTTTTAAAGTATATATGAATTTACCTTCTGCTACTTTAGTTAACATTCTTTCTCCATAACAAATGCATAAATATAGATAGAGCTATAGCTAAAGAAAACCATGTAATCGCGTATTGTAAATGATCATTAGGCACTTTAAGATTATATTGACTTCCTACAGGGTATCTTTCCTTAGGGTTATCTTCTTCTATTAGATAAAAACCCAGTAATGGTATATTTAAAAACTTACTTATCTCATCTAAATTTATATAATACCATTCATTAGTAATTAAGTTGTTTTTTGGCGTAAAATAATTTATTTCTTGTTGAAATTTTACTAGACCATTAATAGATATTTTTTTAGCGTTTTCAGCAAAAGCTACATCAATATTATAGTCTTTTGGAATAAACCCCTTATTAATTAATATATAACCAAATTTTGTCTTAAAAGGTATTATTAAATGCCTACCTACTTTTCCATTAAGTACTTTTGAGTAAATAGTTATATTTTTATTATATATATAAGTGCCTTCAAGTTTAATTCGTCTATAATTATAATTTTTTATGTCATTAATTACTGATGCATTTATTTCTCTTGGTGATAAGGATATCTGCTTATTTATATTAGATATAATATGACTTTTCCACCTTAACCTTTCTAGTTGCCAAGTGCCAAGAGAGAGCAAAATTATCATTGCTAATAAACTAAATATTAGGGCTTTTATAAGTTTATTTATACTCATAATTTTACTAACCTTTATTCTTATGGGAAAGACATAAGAATAAAGCTTTAAACGGTCTTAATATAATTATTGATAACAGAAGAATAGTAGGTGGCCATATTACTATATGAAGCCATAACTGAGGATGAAAATTAATTTCTAATATCAATGCTCCAAAACCTATTATTATACTTGTAATGAGCATAGAAAACCATGACCCACCATCTCCTACAATATCAGCATTTATTTTTATTCCACAATTAGGACACTTATCTAATAAAATAATATATTTCCTAAAAACTGACCTAAAAGAACACTTAGGACATAGCCCAAAAAAAACTTTTATAATTAATGGTTTAGATATTAACTTTTTTGAATTAGTACTTTTTGTTTCACTATCCACCGTGAACAGTGCCACCTAATCCTCCCCAATAATAAATAGAAACAAATAGAAACAACCAAACTACATCCACAAAATGCCAATACCAAGCTGCAGCTTCAAATCCAAAATGATGGTTTGGCTTAAAGTGTCCAACCATGGCTCTTCCTAAACATACTATTAAAAATATAGTACCTATAATTACATGGAATCCATGAAACCCTGTAGCCATAAAGAAAGTTGATGAATATATTCCATCAGTAAAACCAAATGCTGCATGTGCATATTCATAAGCTTGAACAGCAGTAAATGTTAGACCCAACAATATAGTTAATACTAAGCCCCAGATTAAACCTCCTCTTTTATTTTCTCTTAAAGCATGGTGTGCCCATGTACATGTAGTTCCAGAAGTTAACAAAATTATTGTATTAACAAGAGGTAAATGCCAAGGGTTAAAAACTTCTACACCAGTTGGCGGCCAATGCCCTCCTGTAAACTCTACTCTAGCGGCTTGAATAGCTTCTCCAGAAAATAAACTAGCATCAAAAAAAGCCCAAAACCAAGCAACGAAAAACATAACTTCAGAAACAATAAATAAAACCATACCATATCTTAAACCTAATTGAACAGTTGTAGTATGATGTCCTTCATGTTCACCTTCTCTGATTACATCTCTCCACCATACAGCCATAGTAGCTAAAGTCATTAACAATCCGATAGTGAAAACAATACCCTTATCAATTTCATGCATATACATAATAGCTCCTACAGCTAGTACTAAAGCTGATATAGCCCCTACTAAGGGCCATGGACTTGGATCAACTAGATGATATGGATGATTTGCTTTAGATGACATTGTTTCACTCCTTATATTTAATACTTAATATATTACATTAGTTTATTTAATTTGTGCACTAGAATTTTTATTTATTTTAGCATTATTTTCTTTATTTTCATCTGTATTAAAAAACGTATAAGATAATGTTATAGTTTTTACTTCTTTCGTATTAGGATCATTAGCTATTTCAGGGTCAATATAAAAACTAACAGGCATCTCTACCTCTTCTCCACTTTCTAAAGTCTGCTCTTCAAAACAAAAACAGTCTATTTTAGAAAAGTATTTTCCTATTTTTAAGGGTGTTACGTTAAATGTAGCAACTCCAGTTATTTTATTATTAGACAAATTTTTTGCTTTATAGAAAACTAAAGTATTATTACCTGTTTTAACAATTTTTTGTCTTTCTACTGGAAGAAATTTCCACTCTAATCCTCCTGCTACATCAGAATTAAATTGCATCTTAATATCAATACTATTTATACTTTTATTATTAATAATATCTTTTTTTGCTACAGGGGTTCCACCAAAACCTGTAGTCCTACAAAACAGATCATATAAAGGTACAGCAGCATAGGAAAGACTTATCATTCCTATTATTATAGAAACAACTAAAAAAGCTGTGAATTTAATTTTCTTATCATTCACCTAAATTATCCACCAATCTTAATGAAAGATATAATATATATACTTAAAATAATAAATATTATTAGGTAAGCTATCATCCAATTTTTTTTTCGTAATTTATCATTTTGTTTATTTTTCATTTTAATTAATCCACATATAAAAATATTTATCTATTGGCATTATTAAAAATAAAAGGAATAAATAAAGAATGGAATATTTAAACAAAATTGGTTCTGATCCTAATTTGTGTACATACACATTCCATGAAAAATAAATAAATATTAATGTTAATAAAATTGTAAGGAATCCATAAACATCACCTAAGTATCCCAAGTACCATGGTGCAGGAGATATTAATATTAAAGAAATTGAATAAAGTAAAATATTAATTCTTGTTACTTTATCTCCTTTAACTACAGGTAACATAGGAACTCCAGCTCTTTTGTAATCATCTGATCTATAAAGAGAGAGAGCCCAAAAATGAGGTGGAGTCCATAAAAAAATTATCATAAAAAGTATTAAAGGAAACATACTAAAGTCTTGAGATACAGCAAACCATCCTATTACAGGAGGAAGTGCACCAGCAGCTCCTCCTATAACAATATTCTGAGGAGTGCTTCTTTTTAGCCATATAGTATATATAAAAATATAAAACATTATTGCTATAAATAGCAATAATGCAGCTAAATAATTAGAAGCCACAAAAAGTAAAATTATTGAAAATATGGACAATACTATACCTAAAGTCAAAGCTTCTTCTGCTTTAACTCTTCCTGATGGTATAGGTCTAGATTTTGTTCTATCCATAATAAGGTCAATATCTTTATCATACCACATATTTATAGCACCAGCAGCACCTGCACCTGCACCTATAGCAATAATAGAAAATATAGCTAAAAAAGGATGAATATTATTAGGTGTAAGTAATAATCCTATAATAGCAGTAAATATAGCAAGTGACATTACTCTTGGTTTTAAAAGCTCAAAATAATCACCTACTGTATTACTGTAATCACTACTATTCACTTCAAGTTTATCACTCTTATTTGAGGAAACCATAATTACCCCTTACTAAATTAGTAACCTACCTAATTACTTAATTTTAGGTAAATCCTCAAATGTATGAAATGGAGGCGGAGATGTAGTAGTCCACTCTAATGTATCTGCACCTTCCCCCCATGGATTATTTGGACACTTCTGACCAGAGTATAATGTTTTAAACACTATGATTAAAAACCATATAACTGAGATTGCAGAAATATAAGCACCTGCAGACGCAACTAAATTCCAACCTGCATAAGCGTCTGGATAATCAGGAATTCTCCTAGGCATGCCTTGCAAACCTAAAAAGTGCATTGGGAAGAATGTTAAGTTTACACCAATAAATAAAATCCAGAAATGAACTTTACCCATCCATTCAGTATATTGTCTCCCAGAAATTTTTCCAAACCAGTAATAAAAACCACCAAATAAAGCAAATACAGCACCTAAAGAAAGAACATAATGGAAATGGGCAACAACATAATATGTATCATGCATAACTGTATCTAATCCTGCATTTGCTAATACAACGCCAGTTACCCCTCCTACAGTAAATAAAAATATAAAACCCATCGCAAATAACATTGGCGTTTTAAAAGTTACTGACCCACCCCACATAGTTGCAATCCAACTAAATACTTTAATACCAGTTGGAATAGCAATTACCAAAGTAGCTGCAGTAAAATACGCCTTTGTGTCTACATCCATACCCACAGTATACATATGATGTGCCCACACAACAAAACCTACAAAACCTATAGATACCATAGCATATGCCATACCTAAATAGCCAAAAACAGGTTTATTTGAGAATGTCGATACAATATGACTAACCATCCCAAAAGCAGGAAGTATGAGAATATAAACTTCAGGATGACCAAAAAACCAAAACAAATGCTGAAATAATATTGGATCTCCACCTAGTTCTGGTGCAAAAAATGCTGTTCCAAAATTTCTATCTGTAAGCAACATTGTAATAGCCCCTGCTAAAACCGGAAGAGATAAAACTAGCAAAAATACTGTAACCAAAATTGACCATACAAATAATGGCATTTTATGTAATGTCATACCAGGTGCACGCATATTAAATATAGTAGTAATAAAATTAATTGCTCCTAGAATTGAAGAGGCTCCTGCTAAATGAAGAGATAATATTGCCATATCCACTGCAGGTGAAGAATGTCCTACGGTTGAAGACAAGGGAGGATATATCGTCCATCCTGTTCCTGCACCTCCGCCAACATAAGGACTAGCTAATAATAATATAAAGGCAGGAACTAGCAACCAAAAACTGATGTTATTCATCCTGGGAAATGCCATATCTGGGGCACCAATCATTATTGGAACAAACCAATTTCCAAAGCCACCAATCATAGCAGGCATGATCATAAAGAAGATCATTATAAGCCCATGAGCAGTAGTAAGAACATTATACATTTGATAGTCACCACCAAGTATACTATCACCAGGGTAGGCAAGCTCAGTTCTCATAATCATTGACATTATTCCACCAATCACACCCGCTATAACAGCAAATATAATATACATAGATCCTATGTCTTTATGATTTGTAGAATAAGCCCAACGACGAAATCCTGTTGGATTATGATCATGATTATCAGTTGTAGTAGACATATGTTACCTCTTTTATTAAATTAATATATAATTACTCTTTAATTTCAGCTAAATTAAGATCATCACCTACCTTAGCATATTCTTCTTTTGATTCTTCAATCCAAGCTAAAAACTCCTCTTCTGAAACTGCATGAACTTCTATAGGCATATAACCATGGTTTGTTCCGCATAATTCTGAACATTGACCATAAAATATTCCTTCTCTATCAGCTTGAAACCATAATTCGTTTAACCTTCCAGGGACAGCATCTTTTTTTACCCCTAAAGAAGGAACTGCCCAACTATGTAATACATCCGTAGAAGTCATTTGAACTCTAATAATCTTACCAACAGGAACAACAACCCTAGTATCGGTTGTTAGTAGCCTTGTATAGGGCCTATCTTCTCCCTTTATATCTTCTTCATCTTGAACTAACCATGCATCATAAGTAAAATTGCCATGATCGGGATATTCATATGACCAATACCATTGGTGGCCAATTGCTTTTACTGTCATATGTGCTTCAGGTACTACATCACTTTTATAAAGTAATTTAAATGATGGAACAGCCATAATAACCAAAATTAATACTGGTATAGCAGTCCAAGCTATTTCTAAAAAAGTATTATGAGTAGTTTTAGTCGCTTTCGGATTAGATTTAGCGTTAAATTTAATAACTATAATCACTAGTAACGCTAATACAAATAATGAAATTATTGTAATGAGCCATATCAAAACATTATGAAAAGAAACCATTTCTGCCATAACAGGGGAAAAGGCCTCTCTCAAATTTAATCCCCATGGATGAGCTGCTCCCATGTTTTCTGCAGAAAAAGCCTGATTTGAAATAAATAAAGTAATGAATGAGCTAAAAATAATTTTTAAATTTTTAAAACTGCACATATAAAGCACCTCTTTGTGATAAAATTAAACTTAGTAAAACTATATATTAATAATAATATTTACCATACTCATTTAGCAATGTATTTAACGTAAATCAAGATTATTATAAAATTAAAAAATAAAAATATGTATTATTATTTTTTTATTTGTTATTATTTTAAAGTTAATTATTTATTATTAAGTAATGGGATAAATTATATGTCATATAATGAAAAACAAGATTATCAAGAACATGTAAATACATGGAAAAATTTTATAAAATTAGGAACTTATTGTACTATAGGAATTTTAGCATTATTGGTTTTAATGGCTATATTTTTAGTTTAAAAATACTCTTAATATTTATTAAAATATAAGGATATATAACTATCAAAAATCATACGCAGATTATTATTAAATTAAAAAAAATTTTTTTTATATCTCTACTTTTATTATTATTAAATTGCAGTGAGTATTCTTTTAATGAGTTAAATCCTTTTAAGCTCTTATGTTCCGGTGATTTTGATCCCAAATCAAACAGCTGTAATATAGAGGCAGATTTTCCTGATCCAACAAAGAAATAATCATTATTTAAAGTAAGAATATATGTTGAATGAAGAACAAATTATAGAAGAATTATTATTGTTAAACTCTTCTATAGTGCATGATGCTCTTCGATCAGAAAAATTATTGAATCAAACTTTACCTCATGAAATTAAACCACTTTTATATGAAAATAAAGTAGTTGGAAAAGTTTGGACTTTATCAGGAGAATTAAAGAGTGAATTAAATCAGGATAAAACTTTACTATCATGGACAAATTTTTTATCTAATGCAGAAAAAAATTCTGTAATAGTCTGTCAGCCCAATAATCATTCTATTGCATTAATGGGAGAACTCTCTGCTGAAGTTTTAAAATTAAAAGGTATTAGAGGTTATATTACGGATGGTGGATGTAGAGATGTAACACGAATAAAATCAGAAATTAAACTACCTATCTATTGCCGGTATAATACACCAAAAGATGTTGCTGGTAGATGGATAGTTAAAGAAATGGGAACATCTATTCAAATTGGTGATGTTAATATTAAAACAGGTGATTACCTAATAGCTGATGAGGATGGCATCGTAATAATACCTAATAAAATTATTTTTAAAATTATAGCTAAGGCTAAAAAAGACTTAAACTCGGAAAACAAAATGCGGAAAGCTATATTAAATGGCACAGACCCTCAAGAAGCATACCTTAAATATGGTAAATTTTAATAAAGCTTAGGAAAAATAAAATGATAAATGATAAAACAATTGATGAGAATACAGGATTTTTGATGCCTTCTGCAAAACATTTTGATGTTTTGAAGCTTTTTAGTTTAGAAAATACAACAACTTTAATAACTGGATCAGCACAAGGTATAGGAAGAGTAGCAGCTATTGCATGCGGAAAAGCAGGAGGGAAAATAGCAATTACTGATAAAGATTTTAGCTCTGCAAAATTATTAGAAAAAGAATTACATGAAGCAGGCATAAATGCAAAAGCTTGGGAACTAGATGTTAAAATTGAAGAGAATATTATTAAAGTTTTTAATGAGGTGATCTCAACTTTCGGTTCAATAGATGTATTGATAAATAATGCCGGTACTGCAAACAGAAGTCCCGCTGAAGAAATGAAAACAGAAGATTTTGAAAATATAATTAAATTAAACCTTACAAGTGCTTTCATTTGCTGCAGAACTGCAGCAAAATATATGCTTAAAAATAAAAAAGGTTCCATTATTAACATTTCTTCAATAATGGGAGTTACAGGAGGAGGCCCAGCACCTAACTCTCCCTATCATGCATCTAAAGGTGGACTAGTAAATCTTACTAGATCACTTGCTAATGAATGGGGATCAAGGGGAATAAGAGTCAATTCTATAGGCCCTACCTATACAAAAACTAGACTGGTTAAACAATTAAATGCAGATAAAGAAAAATTGAATCATATCATAGAAAGAACTCCCTTAAAAAGATTAGCCGAAGTTTCTGAAATGGCTGGAGGTATTTTATATCTAGCTTCTGATGCATCTTCTATAGTAACCGGTCATACTTTAATGCTAGATGGTGGTTGGTCTGCAATATAATATGGTAAATTATGACAATTTCTAAAAACAACTATCTTTCTGAGTTAAATACAGAACAAAGAGAAGCGGTAGAATCAGTTAATGGACCTCTTTTAGTCTTAGCAGGAGCAGGGACCGGCAAAACAAAAGTACTTACTACTCGCCTATCACATATATTACATTCAAATATTGCCCATCCCTCAGAAATTTGCACTGTAACTTTTACTAATAAAGCATCAAATGAAATGAGAATAAGAGTAGAAAATATGATTGGCTCATCTATTGCAGGTTGGTGGTTGGGTACTTTTCATTCTTTAGCAGCGAGAATTCTTCGATCTAATGCAGAATTAGTTAACCTAAAAACTACTTTTACCATCATCGATACAGATGATCAAATAAGGTTAATAAAACAAATATTAGCTGTTGAGAATATAGATGAAAAACGTTGGCCTGCTAGAAGTTTATTATCGATTATTCAAAGATGGAAAGATATGGGCTTAAACCCTATAGATGTTAAGAATGTCCATCATGGTGGTACAGATTTTGCTAATGACCAAGCAATAAAATTGTATCAAAATTATCAAAATCGTCTAATTACTCTTAACGCTGTAGACTTTGGCGACCTTTTACTACATGTAATAACTATCTTTAAAAACAAGCCAGATATTAAAAAACTTTATCAGAATAAATTTAAATATATTTTAGTTGATGAGTTTCAAGATACAAATGCCTCTCAATATTATTGGTTAAAAACTTTAGCAGAAAATCATAAAAACCTATGTGCCGTAGGTGATGATGACCAATCTATTTATTCATGGAGAGGTGCTGATGTTAATAATATACTTAACTTTGAAAAAGATTTTAAAAATACAAAAATAATAAGACTTGAAAGAAATTATCGATCAACTGGAAATATTTTAGCTGCGGCCTCACACTTAATTGCGAAGAACCAAAATAGATTAGGAAAAACTCTCTGGACTGAAGGCGACATGGGAAATAAAATTAATATTAGAACAGTTTATGATGGAAGAGAAGAAGCTCAATCCATAAGTGATGAAATTGAAGCCTATCAAAGAAATAATAATAGTATAAATAATGTTGCTATCCTAGTAAGAGCAGGATTTCAAACAAGAACTTTTGAAGAAAGATTCCTTAAAATAGGATTGCCCTACCAAGTAATAGGTGGTTTAAGGTTTTATGAAAGAGCTGAAATAAGGGATGCAATTGCCTATTTAAGATTAGTCAATTCATCTGATGACCAATTAGCTTTTGCAAGAATAATTAATAAGCCTAAAAGAGGTTTAGGTGAAATGACTATAAGAAATATCGAACAATACTCAAGATCTAGCAAGTTAAGTTTAGAAATGGCAGCCAGAAAATTAGCTGAAACAGATGAAATATCTACTAAAGCAGGAACATCTATAAGATTATTTGCAAAAAATTTAGATAAATGGAGAATTGATGTAAACAATCATAAACTAGGTGATCTCGCTGAAATAATATTAGAAGAATCTGGCTATGTCGAAATGCTTAAAAAAGATCGTTCAATAGAAGCTCCAGGTAGATTAGATAATCTAAAAGAATTAATTAATGCAATCAATGAATTTGATTCCTTACCAAACTTCTTAGAACATATACAATTAGTTATGGATGGTTCAAATAATCAAAATGTGGAAACTGCAAAAATAATGACCTTACATGCCTCAAAAGGTTTAGAATTTCCTCTTGTTTTTTTACCTGGGTGGGAAGAAGGGTTATTTCCTAACCAAAGATCAATAGATGAAAGTGGTGAAAGTGGATTAGAAGAAGAAAGAAGGTTAGCATATGTAGGAATTACTAGAGCAAAAAATGATATATGGATATATAATGCAAACTCTAGATTAACTCATGGTCAGTGGATAGATTGTATACCTTCAAGGTTTCTGGATGAACTTCCAGAAAAAAATATAAATAAATTCTCTTTTTATTCAAATAATTTGAGCAGAAATTCTTCTATAGCTTCAGAATGGCTCATAGCAAATAACAAAAAGCAAAAAATATTAAATTATAAATCTTATAATGAAACAAGTGAATTCAAAATAATGGAAAGGATTTTTCATCAAAAATTTGGGTATGGAAAAGTATCAGAAATAGATGGAGATAAAGTTACTGTTGACTTTGAAAAAGCAGGTCAAAAAAAACTATTACTAAACTTTATAGAAAAAATATAGTAAGAAGAAATTAATTATGGGATCTATATGGGTATTAAAACTAAAGTTAAATGATAAATTTAGAGAAGAAATTGAAGAATATTTTTTATCTTTAAATGCAAGTATTTCATCTATAGATGCAGAAAATAATTTAAATACCTTAAAACCTAAATTATTTAATACAAATGTTTTTTTTATAAACAAACCCAATATTAATTTAATAAAAAAGTACTTAATAAATTTTAAAATTAAGCCTAACAATATACTTTTATTAAAAAAAACAACTGAAGATTTCATATTACAAAATAATAAAATATTAGAGCCAATTAAAATAGGACGTTTCATATTTACTGAAGAAAAAATAAATTCTAAATTTAATATTTATAAAAATATTATTATTCCAGCTGGGGCTGGTTTTGGTACAGGCCATCATCCTACCACTGAAGGCATTATATATATCCTAAATAGAATTACCTCATATAAAAATTTGAATACAATTGATATTATAGATATTGGATGTGGATCTGGTATTTTAGGTATAGTAATGGCCAAGCTATGGAAAAGGAAAGTAGAATTAATAGATATAGATTTTTTAGCTGTAAAAACTTCAAATTATAATGCTAAAATAAACCTTTTACATAGAAACATTAAAGCTAAAAAAGGAAATGGGTTAAATATAACTCAAAAACAAAAATACGATCTTATAACTATTAATATATTAGCTATTCCAATACTAAAAAGTGCTTATTTAATTAAGAAAAGGTTAAAAAATAAAGGAAGAGTAATTATTTCAGGGATATTACATTCACAAATTTTTATGATTTTAAATAAATTAAGAGGAATGGGACTACTATTAGAAATTCAATATAATAAAAACAATTGGTCTACACTTTTACTAAAAAAAAATTAAACTATATCTTCCACCAGTCTTTTGAATCAACAAACGAAGAATTATTTAAGCTTTTATAATAAACATTTTCCACTTTAAAATTAGAAAATTTATTAAAAATTAATATAATACATTTTCTAATAAATGAAGCTTGCAAGTTTCTACCATAACAAGATTTTTCAATGCTATATTTATAATCAATAAAATTACCTAAGTTAGAGTTTTTAATCTTTATAAAATTTGATTTTTTAAAATCTTCATATTTCATTAAATTTCCTAAATTGTTATAAATAGCAGCTTGGGAATCTTATGGGGAGGAAAAACCAAGCTGCCATTTTTTAATAAAATAATAATAATTTGACAATATGGAGATGAAATAATCATCAGGGGAGGAAAGACCAAATTTTTATTACTTATGATCTATATATAGAGCCAAAAAATGATACTTACTAACATAAATATTAAGTTTTTAATATGCATTAAACGCATGGCTAATAGTTTATTTTTCATTAAAATGACATATCAATCACTGATTTACATTAAAAAGGCGTACTTTAAAGTATGGCAGGTATGTTTATATTTCATAGGTTCGACAAAATTTAAAATAAAAAATAAAATTTTTATGTAATATTTTTTTATATACTTTATATAATAATTCTATGATGAAAAATAACTCTTATATATTAAATAGAATTAAATCTATTCAATCTTTTCTAAAAATAAATAATTTAGATGGTTTTATACAGCCTAGATCAGATAGTTATCTAGGAGAATACGTACCCCAATCAGATTCTAGACTAGAATGGATTAGTGGTTTTTCTGGTTCTGCTGGAGAAATACTTATTCTGCGTAATTCAGCCATTCTCTTTGTTGATAGTCGATATACTATACAGGCAAGTAATGAAACTAAAAAAACTAATATAAAAGTTGTTCTATCTTCAAATATATCATTAATTCAATATATTATAAAAAATTCAAATACATTAAAGAATGTAGCCTTTGACCCTTGGCTTTATTCCTTAGCTAAAATTAAATATTTTTTAAGTTTTGAAAAAAATACTATCCTTAAATTTATCTCATTAAAACAAAACCCTATAGATTTAATTTGGGTTACAAATAGAGCAGATGCACCAAAAACTATAATAAAAAAACATATTATAAAGTACGCAGGTATATGTGCTGCTGATAAAATTAAAAAATTATGTTTAAATTTAAAAACATTAAATGCTCATAGCTATATAATAAATCAACCAGATGCTGTGGCATGGCTACTAAATATTAGAGGCTCAGATTTAGAACATACTCCTATTATTTTAACGAGAGCTATTATTTTTAATAATAAAAAAATATATTTATTTATAGATCAGTCACGCATAACTGCAAAAATAAAAGACTATTTTAAGAAAGAAATTACTAACATAAAAATTTACCCAGAAAATACAATACTAGATATTATAAAAAAAATTGCAAAAAATAAAAACAAAATATTAATTAATCCTTCTACTACTTCTTATGTAATAGCTAAAGAAATTCTTAAGATTAATAAGAATAATATAATTGAAAAAGATTGCCCCATTGAATTAATGAAAGCGATTAAAAATAAAGTAGAAATCAAAGGAAGTATTAAAGCACATAAAAAAGATGGGGTTGCATTATCTCAATTCTTGTATTGGATAGATAAATCAAAAAACACTAATAATTCAGAATTACTTTTTTCTAATACTATTGATACTTTTAGGTCTAAACAGAAAAATTTTATATGTACTTCTTTTGAAACTATCAGTGGATATGGAAGCAATGGCGCAATAGTACATTATAGAGTAACAAATAATAGTAATAAAAAAATAAAAGGAAATGGTCTCTATCTATGTGATAGTGGAGGTCAATATCTAGAAGGAACTACAGATGTAACCAGAACAATATCTATTGGTAAAGCTTCTATACAGATGAAAAAACATTTTACTATAGTATTAAAAGCTCACATAGCACTAGCAAGTGCAATTTTTCCATACGGTACAACTGGTAATGATTTAGATATAATAGCCAGATCTCCTTTATATAAAAATGATATGAATTATGGACATGGAACAGGTCATGGGGTTGGTTCGTGTTTAAACGTCCATGAAGGTCCACATAGAATATCTAAAGGCTCATTTACTTTAATTGAACCTGGAATGATTACTTCAAATGAGCCTGGTTTCTATTTAGAGAATAAATATGGTATTAGAATAGAAAATTTAATGGTAGTTATTAAAATTTCTGATAGAAATAATAAAAATATGTTAGGTTTTAAAGTTTTAACATTAGCACCTATAGATACAAAACTAATTAACTATAATTTACTAACAGAAGAAGAAATAGAATGGATAAATAATTATAACAATTCTGTATATAAAAATATATCTGTTTACTTAAAAACCAGTAATAAAAATTGGTTAAAAAAAGTTTGCAGACCTTTTAAATAGCCTACTCTTTAAAATATGATAAAAAGCTATCTTCGTTAATAATTGAAATTAAAAGTTGTTTAGCTTTAGTATATTTAGCTCCTGGATTTAAACCTACTACTAATATATCTGTTTTATTAGATATTTGGCTAGAAATTAATGCTCCAACTTTTTCAGATTTATTTTTTATTTCTGTTCGAGATAAAAATTCAAATTTTCCTGTAAAAACTATTCTCTTTCCATATAAATAATGTGAATCATCTTGCATAGACAAGAGATCACTAATATTTAAAAATTTTATTAAATTAAAAAATTTTTTTTCATGTATTTGAAAATAAGCTATCAATGAAAATATTGCTTTATCTCCCAGTCCATTAATTTGCCTTAACTCTTCTATAAAATTTTCTCTACTATTACTTATTGCTAATGTTCTAACTTTAGCAATAAAACTTTCTGAATTAATATAATTTTTAGAAATAATTTTAGCTGTTCCCAGGCCTACATGTCTAATGCCAAGAGAATAAATTACCTTATCAATAGATTGATTTTTTGCATTATTAATCGATTTGATTAAATTAGATAATGAAAGTTCTCCCCAGCCTGACAAGCCTATTATTTTTTCTTTTATATCTTTTTTCATTTCCAAATTTATTAAAAAAATATCTGCAGGCTCTTTAATGATATTTCTATCAAATAATTCTATTATTTGCTTTTCTCCCAGCCCCTCTATATTAAAAGCATTTCTTGAAACAAAATGTACTAATTGACCTTTTATTTGTTCATTACATTTACCTGAATTTATACACCTAATAATGGCCTCATTATTTTCTCTTTTTAAAAGACTATGACAAGATGGACAGTTAGTTGGAAATACTATTTCTCTATTTTTCTTAGGTCTTAAATTAGGTATATAATTTATTACTTGTGGAATGACATCCCCCGCTCTTTTTACAGAAACAGTGTCTCCAATGACAATTCCTAATCTACTTATTTCATCTTTGTTATGAAGGCTAGCTCTTTGTATTCTCACACCACCAATAGTTAATGGTTTTAACTCTGCTACAGGAGTAATTGCCCCTGTTCTACCTATTTGAAATTTAACATCATTCAGGATAGTCAAACCTACTTCTGGCGGAAATTTATGAGATACAGCGTATCTAGGAGAATGTCCGGTTGCACCCAACCTATCATAATAACTTAAGTTATTTAATTTATAAACAATCCCATCAATATCAAAATCCAGATTAGATCTATTCTGATAAATATTTTCATAAAATTGAAGCATCTCATGAAGGTCTAAACATAGTCTAACGGGGTGATTTAAATTAAAACCCATGTTTTTAATATTTTGTCTAACTTCCATTAAACTTTTACCTATAGGTGATGATAATAAACCCCAACTATATGCAAAAAAACCTAATTTTCTAGATGCTGTAACTTTGGAATCTAACTGTCTAACAGATCCAGCTGCTGCATTTCTTGGGTTTGCAAATTGCGGTAAAGAGTTCTGTATTCTTAAAATATTAATTCTTTCAAATTCAGAATTAGAAATAAAAATTTCACCTCTTATTTCTATTTCTTCTGGGTACTTGCCCTTTAGAGTTTTTGGAATATCTTCAATGGTCTTAATATTATCAGTAATATTTTCACCTTGTTTACCATCACCTCTAGTAGCCCCTAGAATCAACTTACCATTTTTATATATTAACGTTGCAGATAAGCCATCAATTTTAGGCTCAGCAACAAATTCCATATTTTCATTTTGATTAATTTTTAAAAATCTACGTGTTTTATTAATATATTCTTCAACTTCTTTATTAGTAAATGTATTTCCTAATGACAGCATTGGAACAACATGACTAACTTTATTAAAAGTAGATGTTAATGAGCTTCCCACCTTATTAGAAGGACTATTTGGTAAAACTAAATCAGGAAATTCAATTTCTAAATTTTTATTCTGTATTCTAAGTTGATCATATTCAGCATCAGAAATTTCTGGTAAATCCTTATTATAATATAAATTATCATGATATTCTATTTGAGATACTAAATTTTTTAAGTGCTTAATAACATCTTCTTTATTCATCAAATAACCCTTACTTAATTAAATTCATAAGCTTTTACTATTTATAAATAAACTCTCAGCTGCATTTCTTGCTGCATCAGTAATTTTTTCTCCCGATAACATTCTAGCTACCTCTTCTATACGCTCTTTTACTTCTAAATTAATTATACTAGTAGATGTAAAACTATTATTTGTGCTTTTATTAACTTTAAAATGGTTATTAGATCTAGCTGCAACTTGTGGGTGATGTGTTACAGCTAACACTTGATTATTAGTACCTAAAAGTAATAACCTTTTACCTATAGCATCTGCTACTGCTCCTCCAACTCCAGTATCAACCTCATCAAATATTAATGTTTTTCTAGTATTCACATCACTAATATCTGAAGATAATGAAACTTTTATTGCTAACATGATTCTAGATAATTCTCCCCCTGATGCAATCTTTCCAATAGGCTCAAAACCAGATCCTTTATTAGTTTCTATTTGAAAAGTAACATTATCTATACCATTAGATTTCCAATTACTTTCATCAAATAAGCAAATACTTGTTTTAAAAACAGCATTATCTAATTTTAATATAGGAAACTCTTTATTTACAGATTTAGATAGTTTTATAGATGCTTTGCTTCTTAAACTAGATAAAATTTTAGACTCAGTAATATATTTGTTTTTAAGACCTTGATTTTCATTCTCTAATTTATTTAAATTTGCTTTAGTATTAGATAAATTAGAGAGATCGCTTTCTAATTTCATTTTTATCTGATTCAGATCTTTTATTTCAGCATTATGTTTTCTAGATATCTGTCTAATAAAAGTAATCCTTTTTTCAATACCTTCTAGACTTAGAGTGCTATCATCTAGCTCATAAAGACAATCATCTAAAGCAATCTCTACTTCCTTATACTCTATAATTGTTCTATCAATAGCTTCATCTAAATTTTTAAATTTTTCTGTATTTAAAGATATAACTTTTGAGATCTGTTTTTTAGCTAAGCTTAAATTCTCATATATACCTTTTGTATCAGCATCTCCATTAATAAAATAGTTAATTTTATTCAAGCTATCTCTAATTTTTTCAATAGACATTAGATAATTTCTATTATTTGTTAATTCTTCTATTTCATTATCTTTTAGA
>JAQWRB010000069.1 GCA_029243935.1 Alphaproteobacteria bacterium | reverse complement strand
ACAGCTAACCTATCGAGGGGGTAATCTACAAACTCTAATTGAATTTTGCCTTTATCTATATATTTTTCTTTAAGTCTAGCTAGAGTATTTTTGTGAAAATTTGCACAATGCCCACAAGTTAATGGAAAATACTCTTTAATTTTAATTGGAGCATCATCTGAGCCTAGTAATTGTGGTCTCATCATTTGTTTTAAAGAAGATTGACTGGATAAAGCCAATTTTGGGAAAATGCTTAATGCAAGAACACCAAACAATAAGTTTCTTCTTTTCACTGCAAATAGTTTCTTCAAAATAATAACTTTCTTAATTAAATTTTTAATTTATAAACTTTATACACTAAATATCAGACTTTAAAATAGGAGTTTTTATTCAATAATTTTATTCTTTTGTTTTCGTGATATTTCAAATTTTTGCATTGCTAATTTAAGTTCTCCATCAGGTAATTTACTTGAAATTAAATTTTGTTTATCTATTAAAGAATTTTTTAACATCTTGTCATTATTAGTACTAATATGAATATAACCTAAATCTGTTTGTATAATTTTGATTTTTGTAATTGCTTTATATCCAAACCTAGAATTAATTTGGTTTAGTAAAAAAGGAATTGCATGCTGTATTTCAGGGCCAAATCCATTTTGTACTTTCATAATTATTTGACCATGGTTTTTCTTTTTGTCAAATTTAATTTTGTCTGGGAATGTCACATCTGCATATTGCCCAGCTATGTTTTTCCAGTTCAAAAATATATGCGTTTGAATAGCTCCTAAGCGACTAACACGCCTTTCAACAATATTCTCAGTAATTTTTACTAGAGGCTTCATTTTTAGAACTATAAAGTAATTAATTAATTTTTATAATAATTTATATCATATATACATACATTTATGGCTAAGAAAAATGAAGATAAATATAAACAGTTTTCTAATCTATTATTAGATTGGTATGATATTAATAGAAGAGCTCTGCCTTGGAGAGCATTGCCTGGTAAAAGTTCAAACCCATATTTTGTTTTATTATCAGAAATCATGCTACAGCAAACTTCAGTAACAACAGTTATCCCATATTTCATAAAATTCATTGAAAAATGGCCAACGATAACTGAACTTGCTCAAGCTAATTTTCAAGAAGTTTCTTTATTATGGGCAGGTTTAGGTTACTACAGGAGAGCAAAAAATTTACATGAAACAGCAAAAATTATAACTATAAAACATAATGGTATAATACCCAATAATAAGGAAATATTATTAACATTCCCTGGTATTGGAGAATATACAGCAGCAGCTATTACAGCTATTGCATTCGATGCAAAGTCAAATGTAGTAGATGGTAATATAGAAAGAGTTTTCTCAAGATTGTATAAAATAGAACAACCTTTAGAGTTAGTTAAAGCGAATATAAGAATATTATCTGAAAAATATTTACCATTTAAAAGAAATGGAGATTATGCCCAAGCTCTTATGGATTTAGGTTCTACAGTATGTATCCCTAGGAAACCAAGATGTCAAATTTGTCCAATTATTTCT
>JAQWRB010000067.1 GCA_029243935.1 Alphaproteobacteria bacterium | reverse complement strand
AAATATTATTATTTCAGAAAAGCTCATTTTAAATGTGCCTGCAGCATACAATCCACCAAAAGCAAAAAGCGTATTTAATCCATCAGTATAAATCATTCTGGATAATAAGAAACGACCCTGATTACTTTTTTTAAATAATTTTTTTATATTAAAAAATACTTCTTTAAATAAATTTTCTTTTTTATCCAAAATTATATTTTTGTTTTTTTTAATCTGAAGTAAGAAAGGTAAAGAGAAAACTATGAACCATATAGCTACTATTGGCCCAGCAATACGAATATTTGCCGCGCTCTCTTTTTCCACACCAAATAATGGATTTTCATTTTGAACAAAACCAAATAAAATAATTAGCAAACAAATAATTCCTCCTGAATAACCTGCTGCCCATGCTTTTCCAGAAAGACTTCCTATTTTTCTTTCTCTGGAAAAAACAGGAAGTAAAGAGTTATATACCACTCCCCCTAACTCAAATGCAATGTTAGAAATAATAACTAAAATACATACAAAAATAACTGATTCGGGTACAGGATATGCAAACCAAAATAATGCAGCTCCCAATGAAGATATAAGTGTGAAAACAATTAACCAAAATTTATGGCTCAATTTTATATCTATATGCCTTCCAATAAAAGGTGCTAAACAGGCAATAATAAATGCAGAAATCGATATTGACCACCCCCATAAAATGGAAGCCTTTTCTGCATTTCCTACTATTGCTCTTTCAAAATATGCAGAAAATATAAAAGTTATCACAACTGTGGCAAATGGAGAGCTTGCCCAATCATATAAACAATATGCAACATAAGGTTTTACTTTAGATAACAAAAATTTTATTCCATTTAATTACTATATTTATTCTTTAATATTTTTAATCTATTTTCTATATCTGTTACCCTCTTTGCGTTTCCTGGATGCATTCTAAAAATTGATTCATCCATCAATTGAGGCATATAAATTGATAGCCTACGGAAATAATTTGCTACTTTATCTTGGGAAACGCCTGCTTTAAGAGCATACTCTATTCCAAGTAAATCAGCTTCACTTTCTTTTGTACTACTTTGAAATACAAATAAATCTCCTACTCTCTGTAGAGAAGGCTTATCATCTATAGGAAGAGGTTTTGCTTCTATTTCTTCTAAACTTTCACCTTTATAGTGAACAATATTATGGGCAAGCTCATGACTAATCAAAAAAGCAATCTCTTGATCGTCTTTAATGAAATCCAATGTCGCAACAGTGATATATATTTTAGATCCATCCGCATAAGCATTTGGAATAGGTGAAACCATTACCTGAACAGGATAACCACATATTACTTCACTGTTCAAATTATAGATTAAATCTTCTTTTAATCCTTTTACTTCTATTTTTAATCTTTCTTTTTTAGCTGATTGTACTAATAAATTTTTATAATTTATAGAAGTTGCTGGAGTATTATCTATAGATAATATGAAACTCCCTTCCTTTATATCGGCATTATTAGCTGGGCTATCATTTGCAACAGAAATTATCATGGGTAAATCAGAATAAGTATTTTTATTTACCAGAATATTAGGTGAGGCTGAAAGAAAAGAAGGCCTCAAAGAAACCTGCAAATCATTAGAATGAGCGATCATTAAACCAAAAGCATTAATCCTAGAATTAATACATGCATCAATATTAGCTTTCATAATAGGCCATGCTATATCATGAAGTTTTCTAGAAGCCGAAGCCATTGAAGCCACTAGAAAGTTTCCTTGCTTACGCATTTCTTCCTTTTCAGACTTATGTGTCATGTCTATTTTGTTGTATGAAATAACTGAAGAGCAAGATGTAAAAAAACAAAAAAAAATTAATATTAATATTTTATTAAAAATCATCATTCTATCCTATGGGTAATTTAGGCTAAATTAAAATCATTATTAAAATAACACATAATAATATTCAGCAGAATTTAATTTTTGGAGCGGGCGAAGAGATTCGAACTCTCGACATCTTCGTTGGCAACGAAGTGCTCTACCACTGAGCTACGCCCGCATAATTTTTAAAAAATAAATTAAATTATATTTAAAGAGCTTCTTATAAAAGATTTTAATATTTTGGTCAATATTATTTGGCTTCCGATAAACTGAAAACATTGATAACTTTATATGTTAAATATAAAAAGTTAAAGATTATATTTTGATTTCATATATTAATATAATAAATTGATGTATATGTATAATAAATATAGGATTAAAAATGGTAAATGACGACTCTATAATATCTTCTGAACCAGTAATGGATAATATTATTATTGATTCAGACATTGCTTCATTTAATAAAGATGTTATTGAAGCTTCAAAAAAGACTCCTGTTTTAGTTGATTTTTGGGCGGACTGGTGTGCGCCATGTAAACAATTAACGCCAATTCTAGAATCAGCAGTTAAATCATATAAAGGTGAAATAAAGCTAGTAAAAATTGATACAGAAAAAAACCAAGAATTATCTCAACAACTACAAATACAATCCTTACCTACTGTTTATGCATTTTATGAAGGAAAGCCTATAGATGGATTTTCTGGTGCTATGCCAGAAAACGAAATCAAAGAGTTCATTAATAAAGTTATTTCTGCAACTGGTGGAAATAAGCAGGAAGAACTGAAAAAATTAATAGAGGATGCGGAAAAATTATATACAGATAAAAATTTTGAGGGTGCTTTAGATGCCTTTTCAAACCTTTTATCAGAAGAAGCCAATAATGCATTAATAATTTCAGGTTATGGAAAATGCTTGGTAAAATTAGATAGGACTGATGAAGTTGCAGAGCTATTAGAAAGCCTAGAAGAAATTATTTTAAATGATAAAAATATAACTAGTCTCATTGCGCTGAATAAATTAGCAATAAATAATAAGTCAGCAGGCAGTCCAGAAGAATTTCTCTCTGATGTAAATGCAAATCCAAATAACCATGAATTACGTTTTAAATTAGCTGAAGCATTTTTGGCCGACGAGAAAAAAGAGGAAGCTATTGAACAATTATTATATATTGTTAAAAAAGATCGTAAATGGGAAGAAGATAAAGCCAGAAAAAAAATTATTGAATTGATAGAAGCTTTTGGAGAAGATGATCCCTTAACCCCAAGCATTAGACTTAAACTTTCTTCAATTCTATTTGCCTAAAATATGGATAATAATTTAAATATAGATAAATTACCTCAAGCAATTCCTATATTTCCTCTTTCAAATTGTTTATTATTACCTAATGGCAATCTTACACTTAATATTTTTGAACCAAGGTATGTCAATATGACAGAAGATTCTATTTCAAGTAATCGCTTAATTGGAATGATCCAACCTAAGAAAGATAATAAAACAAAAGATGACTTATATAATATAGGATGCCTTGGAAAAATTACTCATTTTTCTGAATTAGATAATGCAAAATACTTGATAGAATTAAAAGGATTATGCAGATACAGAATGATCAATAATAAACTCGTTGATAAAGGTTACCTGATTGCAAATGTAAACTATACTGATTATTATTTAGATTTAAATAATAATCAGGAAGCTTCCCCCTCCTTAAAAAAAGAATTTTTATCTTCATTAAAAAGTTACTTTAATTCTGAAAATATTAAAGCAGACTGGCAAATTATTGAGAAAGCTTCCTTAAATCTTTTAGTCAACTCTCTTGCTCAATCTTGTCCTTTTAATAATGAAGAGAAACAACTACTATTAGAAAGCAAAGATATTAATGATATAACAGAGACCATGATTACTTTATTTAAAATATCTGCTGCGGGAGAAATTAAAAATATTAATTAAACTAGGTATATTAAATGGTTGATAATAAAAATAATATAGATCTAAATCTATTAGATATTTTAGTTTGCCCTATTACTAAAGGGCCGCTGACATATGATGAAAACACATCAGAGTTAATAAGTGTAGAAGCAAGACTGGCGTTTCCTATAGAAGATGGAATCCCTATTATGTTAATAGATAAAGCAAGACATATAGATAAATAAAATGTCAGAAGTTAATAATAAAGTTAAATCAATAGTGTATAATAAACTAGAAAAAACTTTAAACTTAGAGTTTTTTGATAAGTATAAAGCAAGCATATCTGCTGAGTTATTGAGAGTTGAGAGCCCTTCAGCTGAAGTACAAGGTCACTCATCAAAAAACAAAAAAACTCCTTTAAATAAAACTAATGTTGCTATTACTCAAATTGAAAGGGTCGGCAATTATGCAATTAGAATTATATTTGATGATGGTCATAATACTGGAATATATTCTTGGTCTTACTTGCGAGAAATGTCGGAAAAAAATATAAAGCTGTATGAAAATTATTTAAATAGAGTATCTAAAATTTCTAATTCTTAAATTCCCATTGCATATTTCATAAATGCTTTTTTAATAATAGGTGACTTATCTACTAAAGATAAACCAGCTCTTCTAAAAAGCTTTACATGCGGTTTAGAATTTCTAAAAAGTTCATTCAATCCATGTGTAGCATTAATCAAACCTAAAACATCTATTTTTCTAAGTTTTTCATATTCTTTTAAAAATTTTATACTACCTATATCTAAACCTAATTCTGCTCTATCTCCACACATGTTAGAAAATGTTTTCATGCCTCTTAATGCTAAATTAAAACCTTGTCCTGCAATAGGGTGAATACTGTGCGCAGCATCTCCCATAAGTACAAATCTATCTGAAACCAATTTTTTTGGAGTAATTAATTCTAGTGGAAATACAGCAGATGAACCATATAGTTTAATTTTTCCTAGCCAATCAAAACAATGTCTTTCTAGCTCATAGGACATTTCTTCAGGCTTACTCTTACTTGCAGCTAATCTACTTCTAGAAATTTTTCTATTATCAGACCATACAATCGCGGACCTATAACTATTATTTATTTTTTTCATTGGCAATACAGCTAAAGGACCTCCAGGTAAAAACTTTTCCAAAGCTATATTATCATGATTTTTCTCATGCAATATCTGAGTCACATAAGCTTCTTGATCATATGTAGACCTATTTTCTTTGATCCCAATTATTTTTCTAGTTAACGAATTCTTTCCATCTGCTGCAATTATAAGATCTGCAGAAATTTGTTTATTATTTTCTAAAAATACTTTAGCTAAAAATTTATCTACTTTTATATCTAAAACTTTAGATTTAAATCGTTTTACCTGCCCCAAGTTTTTGTTTTTATTTATTTTTAAATTAATTTGCTTAATTAAATCTGAATTTTCAACTACATGACCTAAGCTATTAATATCCACATCACTATTTTCATCTGTAAAATCTCTATAATCAAAATCTAATGATATGGAAGAACTACCATCTAATATGCTAATACTATTAATTGCTTCTATCTTTTTATTTAATTTTTGCCATACTCCTAAATCATGATAAAACCTTCTAGGTCCTGCTGCAATTGCTGTAGTTCTTTTATCTTGCTCAATTACTTCTTTTGTTTCTCTTGGGTCTATAATAACAATATTAAAGCCTTTGCTTTGTAAAGACAAAGCAAGAGTCATACCTGCTAGAGCCCCTCCACATATGACAATATTTGTATACAATCTATTTCCTCTATGAATATAAATAAGTTTCTATTTTATAGATACTATGACAATATTAAGTATGCAAATACCTGAAAATATAAAATCCTTATCCGCCTATGATATAGGGCAACTTTTGCAAAAAAAAAAGATGTGCCCTATTGATTTAGTAAATTTTTACTATCATGAAATTGAATCTTATAAAAAACCGAATCCATTCACTATTTTGACAAAGCAACGAGCCTTTTCAGAAGCCGAAAATTCAAAAAAAAGATTATTAGAAGATAATCCGTTAAGTCCTCTAGATGGTGTGCCCGTAGCTTGGAAAGATCTTTTTGATTTTAAAGATTTTATTACCGTAGGAGGTTCTAAATTATTAGAAAACAATAACCCTGCCATAAAAGATGCTGATGTAGTATCATTAGCAAAAAAAGCAGGCCTTATACAATTAGGAAAAACTACTACGGTAGAATTTGCTTTGGGAGGACTAGGAACGAATAATAATTTTATTACTCCTGAAAATGCAATTATGAAAGATAATCCTCGCGTACCTGGAGGTTCTTCTTCAGGATCTGGGGTAGCTTTAGCCGATGGTTTATGTGCTGCTAGTTTTGGCACAGATACTGGCG
>JAQWRB010000065.1 GCA_029243935.1 Alphaproteobacteria bacterium | reverse complement strand
TGGTAAGTAGTCTTACTACTTACCACCTTTTATAGATTTTTTTAAAACCGATTCCGATATACTATTGGGAAGAGGCTTTGTAGTTTCTATAACCCCTACTAACGGCATTAATATTAAAAAGTGTGCAAAATAATATATTGTAGCTATTCTTCCAATAAGAATAAATTTCCCCTCAGCAGGACTCCCCCCTATCCATGTTAACACAATAACATCAACCACGAAAAGCCAGAATAACTTTTGATAAATTGGCCTAAATGTTGCTGATCTCACTTTTGAAGTGTCTAACCACGGAAGCACAAATAAAATAAGAATTGCACTTATCATAGCTATTACCCCACCTAGCTTATCTGGAACAGCTCTCAATATTGCATAAAAAGGTAAAAAATACCACTCAGGAACAATATGCGCTGGAGTTTTTAATGGGTCTGCAGGTATATAATTATCTGGATGTCCTAAATAATCAGGAGCAAAAAATACTACAAAAGCAAAAATGGTTAGAACAAAGCTTAATCCAAATAAATCTTTAATAGTATAATAGGGGTGAAAAGGAATAGAATCTTGTGGCCCTTTCTTATCAATACCTAAAGGATTATTAGAACCATGGGTATGCAAGGCAATAATATGTAATACTACAACCCCAACAATCAAAAATGGAAATAGATAATGTAATGCAAAAAACCTATTTAAAAGCGCATTATCTACAGCAAAGCCACCCCATAGCCATTCAACTACAGCTGTTCCAACAACGGGGACGGCTGAGAAAAGATTTGTAATTACCGTAGCACCCCAAAAACTCATTTGTCCCCAAGGTAAAACATATCCCATAAATGCTGTAGCCATCATTAATAATAATATTACTAGGCCTAACCACCATAAGACTTCTCTTGGAGATTTATAAGAACCATAGTAGAGCCCTCTAAAAATATGAATATAGACAACAATAAAGAAAAAAGAAGCTCCATTCATGTGAATATATCTTATTAACCAGCCATAATTAACATCTCTCATAATATGCTCTATACTGGCAAAAGCACCTTCAACGGTAGGAGTATAATGCATTGCCAGAACTATGCCTGTAATAATTTGAATTAATAAAAAAATTCCTGCTAAAGAGCCAAAATTCCACCAATAATTTAAATTTTTAGGAGTGGGATAATCAACCAATGTATGTTTCAAAGTACTAAAAATTGGTAACCTATAATCTATCCAACCAATAACTCCACTGCCAATATTTTTATTACTCATGAAAAATACCTTTCAAATAATTATCCGATTTTTATAGTAGTTTCGTCTAAGTAGACATAAGGAGGCACCTCTAAGTTTGATGGTGCTGGTCCCTTTCTTATTCTCCCTGAAGTATCATAGTGAGAACCATGGCAAGGACAAAACCATCCTCCATATTCTCCTTGTTGACCTAGAGGAACGCATCCAAGATGGGTGCATACTCCCACCATTACTAGATATTTAGCGTTTTGCACCCTGTCTTCATCAATTTGTGGATCCTTTAAAGAGTTGATATCTACATCTCTAGCCTTCGTAATTTCTTCTTCAGTTCTACACCTTATAAATAGTGGCTTTCCTCTCCATAAAACGCTTATAGACTGTCCAGGTTGTAATGGCTCTAAGTCAACTTCTATAGTAGCTAAGGCTAATACATCTGCAGAAGGATTCATCTGATCTATTAAGGGCCAAGCTGCTGCAACTACTCCTGTAGCAACTGTAACACCAGAAGTTATGTGAATAAAATCTCTTCTTGATTTACTATTTTTATCCATATTTTTTTCCAATTTAACCACCTCTTTAATAAAAAAAAATTGATATTAGTTTTATAGATTCTAATGATCTCACTCTTATCATTTTGACATTTTAATAAATTAATTTAAATTACCTACTTACTACAGATTAAAATATTAATAGACAAGTTTTTTTCAAGCTATAAATAATTTTTTTTAATTTTGATATAAATTCAAGGGTATAAAGTAAACTTTATATAATTTTAAATTATGGACACAAAAAATAATAATTATAAAGAATATAATTTTATAGAAAATAACTTCTATGAACTAAGAAATCAAATATGCTCTTCTTTTGAATCTATTGAGAAATCTCTTTTATCTGGAAACAATTTAAATTTAAAGCCTGGAAAATTTATTAAAAAGTCTTGGAAAAGAAAACCAGATAAAGGCTTTGCAGCTGGTGGTGGTGGAGTCATGTCAATTATGAATGGAAGAGTTTTTGAAAAAGTTGGAGTGAATATATCTACTGTAATGGGATCATTTTCAGATGAAATGAGAAATAAAATACCTGGAGCAAAGAAAAACCCTAATTTTTATGCAACAGGTATATCTTTAGTTGCACATATGCATTCTCCTTTAATTCCAGCAGCACACTTCAATACAAGGTTTATAAAAACAACCAAAAATTGGTTTGGGGGAGGGTCAGACCTTACTCCTACTTACATGGAGAGGTCTAAGTTAGTAAGTAATATATTTCACTCAAAACTTAAAAATACTTGCGATAAATATAACCCATTATTTTATCCAAAATATAAAAAATGGTGCGATGAATATTTTTATTTACCCCATAGAAAAGAACAAAGAGGACTAGGCGGTATATTTTTTGACTATTTAGAAAGTGATTTTGATAATGATTTTGAATTTGTAAAAGACATTGGACAAACCTTTTTGGAAACATATTCTAAAATTATTAGATCTAAAATGGATAAACGGTGGAATGACAAACAAAAGAGAGATCAGCTTTTAAAAAGAGGAAGATATGTTGAATTTAACTTACTTTATGATAGAGGAACTGCTTTTGGCTTAAAAACTGAAGGCAATATTGATGCAATATTTATGTCTTTACCTCCTATGGTCTCCTGGAAATAATTTTTTTATAAAATTTTAAACACTCATTCTTATTTGGCAAACAATCCTGATCTATCCACCAATCTCTTATAAGATCTAATGCTTTTCCCATTTCCTTACCTTCGCCAATTCCTGACTTTTTTAAATCTTTTCCTGAAATAGAAAATACAGGTGGAGGGTTATTAAAAGAATTTGATAAAATTTTAACTTTCTTATTATCAATAATCATTAAAATATCTTTTAAATCTGATACAAATAATTCTCCATGATCTAACCATAATTTTATTATTAACGGTTTAGTAATACTTTCTTTATTTTCTATCCAAGCAATATTTCTTCTAAATAAGGTTTTATTATTATTTGATAAATGGAATCTGTTTATAATTGAATTAATTATCTTACTTTCATCAGTTTTCTTGTTTTTCTGCAAAGCTAATATAAATGAAGTATAGAGAATAAAAGCATAATACTTCCTATTACTATTTAAGTGAAAAACTCCGAGCAATTTTTTTAAAAAGCTTTTATCTAAAATAAAACTATCAATTAAAGAAATATTATATATAGAATGCATTACATTTTTAGTAACCAAAATATCAATTATATTGACAGCATTCTTTACTAAAAATATTTTTTCTAATTCACTTACTATTCTTTCACCTGAAATTATATTCAAATTTTTAGAATACTTTATACAAGCATCTATAGCACTTTTATCTATATTGTGAGAGTAATTTGATAAGAACCTAAAATATCTAACTATTCTAATGTAATCTTCTTTTATTCTTTTTTGAGGATTACCTATAAACCGTATAATTTTATTTTCTAAATCTTTAAACCCTTGGCCAGTTGGGTCCTGTACAGAGCCATATTCATCCGAATAAAGAGCATTAACAGTAAAGTCTCTTCTATATGCATCCTCTTCCCATGACCCTCCAAAAATTACTTTGGCATGTCTTCCATCTGTTACAACATCTTTTCTTAGAGATGTAATTTCATATGTTTTACCATTTTTATATACTGTGATAGTGCCATGACCTATTCCAATAGGCTTAACATTATAGCCCGCCTTTATTAAAATTTTCATAGACTCTTCTGGTAATAATTTAGATGCAAAATCAATATCCTTTACAGGAACATTCGACAGCCAATCTCTTACTGCTCCTCCAACTATCATAGTTTTATCTGAGCCTCCTAAAGCCATCATGATATCAAAGGCTACGCCAGATGCCCAAGGAGGAGATATATTTAAATTAACGTTTAACATGTCCGGGTATTATACCTTCTTCTGTCAATTTAGGTGGGATATATATTCCTCCAGGCTCCTCTCCAAATTGCACAAATCTAAATAATACTAAAATTATTCCGAATAGTATTATAGCTATAATTATAAATACAAACCAAGGAGGCCTTGTAGAAATATTTTCTTCTTTTTTTCTTCTAGTTAATAAATACCATACTAACAGTATTATTAGAAAAATTATAACTGGTAAAAATCTAATAATAAATGGTGCCATTACATTATCCTTTATACTTTATACTAATACAATTTCATAATTTCGCAAAAATTTACAATAATTCTCGCTGTCGATCCCCATATCTTTTTATCTTTCCAATTAAATTGATAATATGAATAGGACCTACCCTTATAATTTGCACTTTCTGTTTTTTTATTACTTTTTTCTAAAAAAAAATCTAAAGGAACTTCAAAAATATCAGCAACTTCTTTTTCTTGAATAAGTGGTATATAATTAGTATTTATTAACCCCATAATTGGAGTAACTTTATAATTAGTACCTGTTATACAATCGTCTAATTGCCCTAATAACTTTATCTGACTATCCTTTATACCTACTTCTTCAAATGCCTCTCTTTTTGCACATTCAATTAAATTTTTATCTATTTTATCTAATTTGCCTCCAGGGAAACAAACTTGTCCAGGGTGAGAAGGCAAATCCTTAGATCTTGTAGTTAAAATAACATTTAATTGATTGTTTTTTTCTATTAAAGGAAACAAAACTGCCGCAATTTTATAATTTATATTATTTAAATTGACGTTTAGTTTATTTTTATCTGTTTTCATATCTTGAACAATATCATTCTGTCTATTAATGAGTTCTCTCTTGATATTTAAACAAAATTTATTCATTGTTTTTCCGATTTATATAAAACTATTTCTTAAATTTGGTTTATCTAAAATAAAAAACTCTTTACCGCTAAATATTCCACTATGCGTAACACCTTTAATTATTTTAGTATTTAAAAAACCTGCTAATTCATAATACACAGGCCTTGATATCTTAGCTATTAAGCCATTCATAACTAAACTATAAGGTATCAAATCATTAGAAGCTTCTTTTTTTTCCATCCATATTGGATTATCTTTTCCAATTAAAAATTGGAAATCTACATTGGTAGTAAAACTAATATAGGTTAAATTATTTTTATTTACTATATCCAATTTTGTTATGAGATATGGCACATCTGTAACTTCTACCACCACATCTTCTACTGGTGTTCTTAGATGGAATGTATTATCTATATCCCTTATCAAAATAGAGGAAAATAATTTAACCATGGGCTTACGGGTAATCTTTGAGCCCTTATAAAACCACTCACCGTATTCATTAATTAAAAAAGGAGCTTTATCCATACTTAGTGTTTATATAATTGATTAATTAAAATCTAATATATTTTGTTTTTTATTACTAATATTAATAAATTGTAATTTTACTTAATTATAATATTAATCTATTTATATTAGAAATATCGTATACAGTTGTGATTTATAAATTTAATTTGTACGGGGCTCAATAAAGATGAAAAAAAATACTTCTAAAGAACTAAAAGACATTGATAAGCTTAACCAAAATATTTCTAATATAAGAAATCATGTGAATGAAATTATATTTGGGCAAGAAGATGTAATAGATAAAATAATTATTACTCTTCTGTCTGGAGGACACACACTCTTAGTAGGTTTGCCGGGATTAGCTAAAACCAGATTAGTAAGAAGTTTGGGGATCATAATGGGTTTAAGTAACAAAAGGATACAATTTACTCCTGATTTAATGCCTACAGACATATTAGGCTCCGAAATATTAGAAGAATCATCTAAAGGTAAAAGAAGCTTTAAGTTTATAGAAGGTCCAGTATTTTCTCAATTTTTATTAGCTGATGAAATAAATCGTGCTAGCCCAAGAACTCAATCTGCTTTACTTCAAGCAATGCAAGAAGGAATAGTAACAGTCGCTGGAAAAAATTATAAACTTCCAGAACCTTTTCATGTATTAGCAACACAAAATCCTATTGAACAAGAAGGCACTTACCCTCTACCTGAAGCACAATTAGATAGATTTTTAATGCAAATAAATATTACTTATGCTGATAAAAATGCAGAAAAACAAATGCTTATTGCAACAACAGGAACAAAAGAATTAGCTCCTAAAAAGATAATTACTTCTAGTCAATTAATTTCAGCACAAAAACTAATTAGATCTATCCCAGTAGGAGATCAAGTTATAGATGCAATTTTAAATTTAGTGACAAATGCTAGACCTGAGACATCTAAATTAAAGATAGTCAAAAATAATTTATCTTGGGGGCCAGGTCCAAGAGCAAGTCAATCCATGATGATAGCTTGTAGAGCAAGAGCCATTATTCAAGGAAGGCTTTCTCCATCTATAGATGATGTTATAGCTCTAGCTGAGCCTATTTTAAAACATAGAATGAATCTAAATTATTCTGCTAGAGCAGATGGTAATTCATTAAGCAATGTTATCAATGAACTAGTTAAAACTCTTAAATAAAAAAGTAATATAATCATGAGAATAAAAGCTGAAGAGTTAACACTTCAAATACCTAACCTACTAGTAAAAGCAAATAATATTGCTAATACTGTTTGGGAAGGTGTTCATAATAGAAATAAAGCTGGAGTTGGTGATAACTTCTGGCAATTTCGAAAATATGAATATGGAGACCCAGCACATTTAATAGATTGGAAGAAATCTGCTAAGTCCTATGATACATTTGTGCAAGAAAAAGAATTGGACACTTTACAAAATATTGTTATTTGGAGAGATACCTCTAAATCAATGAACTTTAGCTCTAGCAAAGTCATTGAAAAAAAAATATATAGAGCAAATTTATTAACATTAGCTCTCACCATTATTCTTTCAAAATCGGGAGAAAATATTGTTCTTAATGGTTTTAATTCTAAGCTCTTGCATGGAAAAGAGGTTATTAATTTTATTTCAGACCAACTTACAAAAAAGGTAAAAGATAAATATTTATCAGAACCAAATATAGATGAAATAAAAAGAAATTCTGATGTAATTCTAATTAGTGATTTTCTTAATGATATAAAGCATACTGAAGAAATTATGCGAAAGCTTTCTGCTAGAGGCATTAATGGCAATATGATCCATATTTTAGACCCTGCCGAAAAAACATTTCCTTTTAAAGGACGTATTAATTTTAATGGGTTAGAAGAAGAAGAAAGTATTTTAATAGGAAATGCAGAATCTATAAAAAACAATTATAAAAAAGCAGTTAGCTCTCACTGCAATAAAATAAAAAAGTTGGCTCTTTCCTATTCTTGGAATTATTACATGGATATTACAGATAATTCTCCAGAATCGTCTTTATTAAATATATGCAATACTTTATCTAATTATAATATTTTAAAAGCAAACGCATAAAGATGTCTTTACTATCAGCATTAACCTTTGGTAACCCTCTTGCTTTATGGGGATTATTATCTTTACCTGGAATATGGTTATTACTAAAAATATACCCTCCTATTCCAAAAAATATTTTTTTTCCTGCTATAAGGTTTCTTAAAAACATAGATAACAAGCAAGAAACTGCTAGCAAATCCCCCTTGTGGTTATTAATTTTTAGAATATTACTAGTTACCATATTAGTACTAGCATTTTCTAACCCAATATATAATGCAAAGCCTGATTTTCATAATAAAGGACCCCTTTTATTAATTATTGATAATGGTTGGTCTTCTTCTTTAAACTGGGAAAAAAGAAAAGATCAATTAATAGCTTTCATTGAAAAATCAGAACAAGAAAAATTACCTATAATTATTGCACCAACTGCTGTAAAAAATAATATAAATAATGATGAATTATCAATTTTAACTTCTAAAGAAGCAAAGTCAGTAATTGAAAGTCTAACTCCTAATCCATGGGCATCAAACTATTCATTACTAATTAAAAAATTAGACAAATTACCTAAAAATAAAAAATATAATATAGTATGGTTATGGGATGGCATAGACCATGAAAACGGAGACAGTTCCCAAATTTTTGTAAATAAATTAGAAAATATAGGAAGATTAAATGTTCTTAATTATTTTAATAACTCATCAATCAAAATAATTACTGATGTTAAGAACAAAACTAATAATAAACTAAATATTCAAATATCTAGAAATATTGGATCATTAGAAGAAACAATATTTTTAAGAGCTAACGGAGTTAATGGTAAATTATTAAATAGAGTAGAATTATCTTTTAAAGAAAATGAAAGAATTACTGAAACTGATTTATTAATTCCAAATGAGCTAAGAAAAGAATTAATATCAATAACCATAGAAAACGTAAGTAATGCAGGGTCAATACATCTTTTTGATGAAAAATGGAGAAAAAGAACTGTAGGTATTTTTGGAGATAAAGAATCATTTAGAACCCAACCTTTACTATCTCCAGCCTATTATTTAGATAGAGCAATCAAATCATTTAGTGATGTCAAAATAGGTAATCTTGAGCAATTAATAAAAAAAGAAACTTCTGTTATTATGCTTCCTGGAGTAGGCACTATTAGAGAAGAATTAAATACAAAACTTAAAGACTGGATAAAAAATGGAGGAATATTAATAAGATTTGCTGGACCAAACCTTGAAGCAGCAGATACAGACTTACTTCCAGTTAAGTTAAGGTCCATGAATTCAAGAGCATTTGGTGGCGCACTTAGTTGGTCAACACCGGCAACAATTAAAGAATTCCCTATAAACTCGCCTTTAAATGGTATTGAAATTAATGCCGATATAATAATTAACAAACAAGTAATAGCTGAACCTGGAGTAGAGCTTGCTAGTAAAACATGGGCTTCTTTACAAGATGGTACCCCTTTAATAACCGGAAGTAATAACCAAAAAGGCTGGAATGTATTTTTTCATATTACTGCTAATGCAGACTGGTCAAATTTACCTTTAACTGGAACTTTTGTAGAAATTCTTGATAGGATAATTAATTTATCCTCTGGGAACGAAGAAAATATAAATGATTTACCACTAGCTCCATATAAATTAATAGATGGATTTGGTCGTCTAGTAGATCCTTCAAGTGAAGCATTACCAACTAACTTTAACATAAAAGATTTAACACCTTCTTCTGGGCATGCTCCAGGTTTTTATGGAAATAAGTTATATATGCGTGCTCTTAATTTAGGAGAAAATATAAAAAACTTATCGCCTCAAACAATTACATTTCAAAATAATACCATATTTGAAAAATTTGAATCAGAAAACACAATTAATCTAAAAATATTTCTATTAATTGTTTTATTATTTTTAGTATTTATAGATTACTTTATTAGTTTAAATATAAGAGGAAAAATAAAATTTACTAAAATAATTAATATATATAAGTTTTGTTTTTTATTATGCGGATTCTATTTTTCATTTAATATAGGTGTTATAGAAGCTGCGGATAAAGCTTCTGCTCTGCAAACTCATTTAGCTTATATAGTTACAAAAAATCAAAAAATAGATGACACCACGCACTTAGGTTTATTAGAGTTGACTAGAGTTTTAAGAGAGAGAACATCAATAGAAGCAGGACCACCAATAGCTATTGATTTGAGTAAAGATGATATATCTTTTTATCCAATAGTTTATTGGCCTATAACTAAAAAAATAAATACTTTGTCCAATTCTATGACAAATAAAATACAATTATATATGAAAAATGGAGGATTAATAGTTTTTGATACTAGGGATCAAAACCCTACTAATAGTATTTCTAAAACTAATAGTAAAGCACAAGAAGCTCTAAAAAGTATTTTAAAATCATTAGACTTACCTATTCTTATTCAGGTTCCAAACAACCATGTACTAAGAAGATCTTTTTATTTATTAGATGAACTTCCCGGAAGGTTTACTGGAGGAAAGATCTGGGTTGAAGCAACTGCAAAAAATTCTAAAGATGGAGTATCATCTGTCTTAATCAGTGGAAATGATTGGGCCTCAGCTTGGGCAAAAGATTCCACTGGTAAACCAATATATTCTGTAATACCAGGAGGAGAGAAACAAAGAGAGTTTTCATATCGCTTTGGCATTAACCTTATTATGTATGCAATGACTGGCAATTATAAAGCAGATCAAGTTCATATAAAATCTATTTTAAAAAGATTAAATACTAAATCAAATATACAAAAAGTAATAGAGTGAATATGATGAATAGTATATTCTTTTATCCTTATATTTCATATAATTTATTATATTTTTTATCTTTTTTAAGCATAATAATGATTTTTATAGGCTTTAAATTTAAAGCTTCAGGAAATATTTTAAGAACTATTTTAATTTGTATTATACTAATATGTATAGCAAACCCAATAATTGTGTCAGAAAATAGAGAAAATATTCCGGACACGGTTGCAATAATTTTAGATTTAAGTCCTAGTCAAAATATTAAGAATAGAAAAGAAACTGCACAAAAAACATATAACCTGCTTAAAGATAAATTAAAAAAATTTGATAATTTAGATTTACGCTTTAAAACAATTAATGGAAAAAATGGAACCAATATATTTGAGCCATTAAGTGAGATCGTTGCAGATATTCCTTCTGATAGGCTTGCTGGTGCGATAGTTATAACTGATGGCCAAATTCAAGATAGTCCAAAAAATATTGAAAATTATAATTTTAAATCTCCTATAAATTTTTTACTTTCCGGTGAAAAAAATGAGAGAGATAGGCGGTTAATTATTGAATCTGCTCCCAGGTTTGGGATAGTAGGCGAGGAAATTGAAGTGAAAATTATGGTTGAAGATATTTCATCTAAAGTTCCTAATGCCTTAGTTTCTATAAATATAAATAATGATACCAAAAAATCTAAAGCTATTACAATTGGGGAAACTGTTGTTCTTACTTTACCTCTTGATAGAGCAGGAATTACTTCTTTAAATATAGAAGTAGAACCGGGAACTGAGGAATTAACACTACAAAATAATAAGGCTGTTATAGAAATTAATGCAATTAGAGAGAGACTTAAAGTAATGCTAGTTTCTGGAGAACCTAATATGGGATTAAGAAGCTGGAGGAACTTATTAAATTCTGACCCTTCAGTTGACTTAGTCCATTTTACAATACTAAGACCTCCAAATAAGCAAGACTTAACTCCAATTGGAGAGTTATCATTAATACCTTTTCCAACTCGCGAACTTTTTCAGCTAAATTTAAAGGATTTTGATTTAATAATATTTGATCAATATCATTTAAGGGGAATACTACCACAGTATTATCTAAAAAATATTGTTGAATATGTGGTAAATGGAGGAGCTCTCTTAGATACTGCAGGCCCAGCTTATGCAGGTCCATATAGTTTATCACAATCACCATTACAAAACATACTACCTACTGAACCTACTGGAGAGGTCATATCTGAAAAATTTATACCTGGCATTACAAATGAAGGATTAAGACATCCTGTAACTGCTAATTTAAAAGATAATAATAATCAAAATGATTGGGGCCCTTGGTATAGAATGGTAGAAGGATTAACAATTTCGGGAGATGTTCTTTTAGAAGGACCTGAGAATAGACCTTTATTAATTTTAAACCGAATAGGTCAAGGAAGAGTGGCTCAAATTTTATCTGATCAATCTTGGGTATGGTCACGGTCAGAAAATAATAAAGGCCCACAAGCAGACCTTCTAAGGAGGCTAGTGCACTGGTTAATGAAAGAGCCAGAACTAGAAGAAAATGAATTATCTGCAAAGGTAGAAAAAGACACAATTTTGATTACAAGAAATTCTTTAGCATTAAATTCTAAACCTGTTTCTCTTATATCTCCTAGTAACAATAAAATGGAAATATATCTGGACGAACTAGGAAATGGAAAACAAATTGGAAAAGTATTATCTCCAGAACAAGGAATATGGAAAATATCATCAGGGAAATCTTCAATTTCAATAATAGTGGGCAATTCTAATTCTTCTGAATATTTAGATGTCAGAACCACTGACCTAATTATTAAACCTGTTGTAGATAAAAATATGGGTTCCATTACATGGTTAAATAGCCAAAATAATTTTCCAAACATTAACCACATACCTAGAAGTCAAATGAAAACTGAAAGCAAAAATATTCAACTTATTAAAAATAAAAAATATTTTATAAAAAACTTAAAACAAACTTCCATTACACCTTGGTATATATTACTTATTCTTAGTATTGTTTTAATATTCTTGTCTTGGTATAGGGAATCTAGATAATACTTAACAATGCATAAAATATTACCAAATTTAAATATAGAAAAATCTTATAAAAATACTACTAAAGGTTACATATGTGGAATAGATGAAGTGGGAAGAGGTTGCTTAGCAGGACCAGTAGTTTCAGCAGCAGTAATTTTAAATTTTGATAAAATACCAGACGGAATTAATGATTCAAAAAAGATATCTAAAATAAAAAGAAGTATAATATCTAACAATATAAAAAAATATGCATTAGATATAGGAATAGGAGAAGCTTCTAGTCAAGAAATTGATGAGTTTAATATTCTAAATGCAAGTTTACTAGCAATGAAGAGAGCTTTTGAATCATTAAAAAAACATACTGGATTAGCACTAATAGACGGAATATATTCTCCTAATATCAACTGTAAAACAATAAATATTATTAAAGGTGATACAAAAAGTCTATCTATTGCTGCCGCCTCTATTATTGCAAAAGAATATAGAGATGCCTTTATGAATAAATTAGGATTGATTTATCCTAAATATAATTTTAAAAATAATGTTGGCTATGGTACTAAAGAACATTATAAAATAATAAGGTCTGATGGAATAACTTCTTATCATAGAAAAACTTTTAAGTTGCTAAAGTAATTATTATAATATTTTTAAATCTTAATTAAAAGAGATGTGTATGACAGAAAAATATATATTAGGAGATTGTATTAAAGAAATGTCTAAAATCAAGGACAGTTCTATAGATATGATTTTTGCAGACCCTCCTTACAACCTCCAATTATCAAAACCTTTGTTACGGCCTGACCATACTAATGTTAAAGGAGTAAGTCATGAATGGGATAAATTTAATAGTTTTGAAGCATATGACATATTTACTTTTAAATGGCTAACAGAAGCTCGAAGAGTTTTAAAAAAAGATGGTACAATATGGGTTATAGGATCATATCATAATATCTTTAGGGTTGGTACCACAATCCAAAATCTAAATTTTTGGGTTTTAAATGATATAATATGGAATAAATCAAATCCAATGCCTAATTTTAAGGGTAACAGATTTACTAATGCCCATGAAACAATTATTTGGGCGAGTCATAATAAAAAATCAAAATATACTTTTAATTATAAAGCAATGAAAGTATTAAATGATGATAAACAAATGAGATCTGACTGGTCTTTGCCAATTTGTTCAGGAAAAGAAAGAATTAAAACTTCAGGAAAAACTTTACACCCTACACAAAAACCTGAATCTCTATTACACAGAATTATTATTTCTTCTACGAAACCTGGAAATACAATACTAGACCCATTTTTTGGAACAGGTTCTAGTGGTGCAGTTGCAAAAAGGCTCGGAAGAAGCTTTATAGGCATTGATCAAAACAAAGAATATATGAACTATGCTAAAAAAAGAATTAGCTTAGTAAAGCCTTTTACAAATGAAGAACTATCCATTACAAAAAATTTAAAAACAGAAACTAAAATTCCATTTGGTAGTTTACTTGATAATGGAATGCTTAAAATAGGAGCTAAACTTCATGATATTAATAAAAAGCATAAAGCTACTATAAGGGCAGATGGAAGCTTATTAGTAGATAAAGATTTTGAAGGATCAATTCATAAACTTGGGGCTAAATTACAAGGTTATAGTGCTTGCAATGGTTGGGATTATTGGCATTATGAAGAAAAAGGTAAACTAGTGTCAATAAATAAGCTTAGAGAAAAAATTAGAAACAATAAGAATGAAACTCACTAAATAATAATCTTTGCTACTTTTTTCATTAATGAAGGTAATTGCTGAAAAGCTTCATTTAATTCTATCCATTCCCCTTCTATATGTATGCTATTACTAATTTTTAAATTATATATATTTAAAATTAATTTAAAGTGACTAAATATATGATTTACTACATGTAAAGGTTTATTATTTTTTATAAAATCTTCAAATAATTTTTCATTATGTAGTTTATTTTTATCTTCTAGCCATTTAGATGAAGGAAAAGATAGCATTCCTCCTAAAAGTCCATTATTAGGCCTCCTAATAAAAAATAATTTCTTATCTGTATCTCTAGAAACTATATAACAATTTCCGTATCTAATATGTTTTATTTTATTAGTTTTAATTACTTTAATTAAAGCCTCTTTGTTTTCTAAATATGTTTTACATATAGAATTTACTGGACAGTTTAGGCAATTAGGCTGTCTAGCTTTACAAATCATTGATCCTAAATCCATTAATGCTTCTGTAAAATCACCTGGTCTATCAATAGGAATAATTTTTTTTATTAAGGATTTAATATCTTCTCTTTTTAAATTATGTTTATTATAAATTCTAGAAATAACTCTTTCTATATTTATATCTACTGCTATAGCAAACTCGTTATAGGCAATTGCACATATAGCACTAGCAGTATAATCTCCAATTCCAGGAAGTTTAATTAACTCTTTTTCTGTTTTTGGAAAAGATCCATTGTATTGTGTTACAATTATATCTGCACATTTATGAACATTTCGGGCACGTGAATAATAACCTAATCCTGCCCAATATGATAAAACATCTTCTAAGCTGGAACTAGCTAAAGAATTAATATCTGGAAATTTATTTATAAATTTTTGAAAATATGGTATTACAGCATTTACCTTTGTTTGCTGAAGCATAATCTCGCTAATCCAAACTTTATAAGTATCTATATTTGACTTATTAGAGTTTCTCCAAGGTAAATTTCTTTTTTCTTTATCAAACCATTTTAAAATTTTTTTATTTGTATACAAAGCTAAGATCTTTCATAATTAAAATATTAATTAAACAATATAACTTTATACATTGAATATAAAATATGAACTCAAAAAGAATATATAAACCTCAAAGAATTAGTATTTTATCTAAAGAAATTACTAAAGAGATTTTTAAAAAAAGAGGCTTTAAAGAACAAAAAGTACTAACAAATTGGAAAGATATAGTAGGTAATGAAATAAGCTCTTATACTATACCTGAATCCCTTACACAAAATAAATTACTTATTGTTAAATGTAGTAGCTCTCATGCGCTAGAATTTCAATACGCTGTTCCTAAAATAATGGAGAGAATTACATTAATGATGGGATATAAAGCTGTTATGGGTATAAGAATTAAACAAGGAATAATTGAAAATGAAAATAAAGCTGTAACTATCAAAAAAAATACTTTATCTACTAAAGAAAACAAAGAATTAAATTCTTTACTGAGTAAAGTTAAAAATGAAAAACTAAAAGAGAATCTTATACGCTTTGCAAAATCATTTTTTTCTGAAATAAAGTAAATAATAAATTTGTAAGGAAAGTTAATATGAATAATCTAATTAAAGTAATATTTATAATATTTTTAGTGTTACCGTTTTCATCATTTTCAGATGAAGCTCCTAAACCTCTATCAGGTAGAACACTAGGAAATGTAGAAGCAAAAATAGTTATAGAAGAATACGCTTCTATGTCTTGTGGACACTGCGCAAGTTTTCATAATAATACTATAAAAGATATAAAAGAAGAATATATTGATACCGGTATGGCAAAACTAATTTTTAATGATTTTCCTCTTGATAGAGGTGCTATGATAGGTTCTATGATAACTCAATGCATGAATGATGATCAATTTTTTCCCGTCTTAAACGAACTTTTTTTAAGACAAGCAGAATGGACACAATCAGACAATATGGTTAATACTATATATAATATATTAAAACCTTTAGGCTTAGTAGAATCAAAAATTTTAGCATGTCTTGAAGAAAATCCAGAAAATCAAGAAAGGTGGAAATCCTTACTTGCTGGCAGAAAATATGCAATAGATATTAAAGGAGTGGAAGCCACGCCTACTTTTTTTGTAAATGGCAAAAAAGTTGAAGGCAAATTTGATCTAAAAAAATTAAAAAAACTTTTAAATTAATTTAATATTAGAAGAAAGAATACTTTGTTTATTAAAATACTAAATATACAATATATATGATGTCTTATATGGCTTTTTAATGAAATTTACTAGATTAAAAATTACAGGCTTTAAATCTTTTGTTGATACTACAGTGCTTGATATCAAACCAGGCCTTACTGGCTTAGTTGGCCCGAATGGATGTGGTAAATCAAATATCGTAGAAGCAATGAAATGGAATATGGGTGAAGCTGGCCCTTCTCGTTTAAGAGCAGGAGAAATGAACGATGTAATTTTTTCTGGAACTAAAGGGCGACCATCAAGAAATTCAGCAGAAGTAATATTAACTATAGAAAATAATAACGAAAAATTACTACAAACTTATACAAATATTGATGAAATAGAAGTTTCTAGAAAAATAGAAAAAGACGAAGGTTCTACATATAGAATTAATAATAAAGAAGTTAGACAAAGGGATGTTCAGATTTTATATGCTGATATAGCTATCGGTTCCAGATCAAATGCAATAGTCGACCAAGGACAAGTAGGAAAAATTATCAATTCGAAAGCACAAGAAAGAAGACAAATTTTAGAAGAAGCTGCAGGAATTTCTGGAATTCACGCAAGAAAGCATGAAACTGAGCTTAAATTAAAGTCCACAGAAGTTAATCTAGAAAAATTAGAAGAAATAGTTACTAATGATAGAATGCGGTTAAAAGAATTATCAAGACAATCAAATCAAGCAAAAAGATATAAAATAATTTCAGAAAATATTAGAGAACTAGATGCAATAATTCTTTATCAACGCTGGAATAAGAATCTAATAAATATAGAAAGATTAAAAAAAGAGCTAGAAACCTTCACTGAAAATGTTAACAAAGTTACAAGAAAAATTTCTAGTAAATCACTTCAGCAAGAAAAAATAGAAAATGATTTATCGCCATTAAGAGAAGATGCCCAAAAGTATGCTAATCTATTAAATAAATTTAAAGTAGAATACGACCTACTTATTAAGGAAGAAGAAAGCCTATCTTTAGAACAAGCTACTCAAAAAGAAAATATTAAATATTTAAAAATGGAAATACTAAATGAAGAAAATTTACACAAAGAACTAGATAATCAATTCAAAGAATTAGATAATGTAATTAGTAAAATAAGCTCTAATAATACAAATATAAACCTTAGTCAGCTTAATGAAAATTTAGAAAATGCAAAAAAAGAAGAGGCTTATAATTCTGAAGTTTTAACAGAAGCAGAAAGAGTGTTAAGTTATAATATATCACAAAGAGACAATTTAAATAATGATATATCTAAACTTAAATTGCAAAATATAGATGCTGTAAATAACTTAAAAAATACTAGAGAGGAACTAAACAATTTAAATAATATAAGTAAAGACAATGATAAAAAAGATATTTTTTATAAAGACATAAATATTCTTAAAAAGAAACTACAAGAAGAAGACATAAATGAAGAATTAATTATTAAAAAAATAGATTTAGTTAAGGTAGAAATTAAGAAATTTAATGAACAAACTAATGAAAAAAAAATTGTTTTACAGGGCAAATTAAGAAATATTGATCAATATAATGCCTCAAAAGATATTTTAACTAAATTATTTGAAAGTGATGAAAAAAATATTGTCATAAACTATCTTAAGTTTCCTAAAGGTTTTGAAAAAGCAATAGAGGCTAGTTTAGGCCATGGGCTAAAAGCCGCACTTGAAAAATCTTCTATTGAATGGAGAAATATTGAACAAAATACCTTAAACAAACTTCCTGAAGGTATTATTAGTTTATCTGAACATGCAAAAGGAGTACCTGAAGTTTTTAATATCTTAAAATTAACTGGTTTAGTTGAGAATACTGTACAAGGAGATCTACTTCAACATAAGCTTATGCCTGGTCAGCAATTAGTTACTAAAAATGGAGGATTATGGCGTTGGGATGGATATACACATAATGAAGATGCTAAAACTCCTGCTAACCAAATATTACAAAACAAAACTAACCTTATAGACCTTAATTCAAAAATCAAAACCTCCCTGTTAGAAGCAGACAAATGTGAATCAATTATCCTCAATTTAAATTCTAAAATTGAATTGGCAGAAGATAACATCAGGGAATATAATACTAGATTACTAAACATAAATAATAATAAAATTGAAATAAGAAATACTATAGAGCAAAAGCAGAACGCTTTATCAACTTATATAGAAAATCACAATGAAAACAGAACAAAATTAGCAATTTTACAGTCATCTAAATCAAAATATAAACAATTACTTGAAACATTATCTAATGATATGAAGAATTATCAAAATAAAGAAAAATCTCTTATTTCTATTGAAATACTTAAAAAAAATATTGCTCTAATAACTATTAAAAATAATGAGAAAAAAATTGAGTTAAGTAACCAAATTTCAATCTACCAAAAAGAATTAAGTACTATTGAAAATAAAGAAAATCAGCTAACTCAATTAAAAAATGAGCAATTTAGACTAAATACTCAATTAACTAATATTATAAATAGAATTAATAAGCTGAAAAATAATCAAAATAAGGCGGAATTAAATTTAAAAAACCTAGATTTTAAGCCTATAAAAATTGAAAAATCTAAAATTAAAATTTTAAAGGAAATTGATAATTTAGAAGAAAATTTAACTAAGACATCTAATTTATTATCAGAAAGTGAGAATACAAATAAAAATATTACTAATGATCTTCGTTCTTATAATGAAGAATTAATACTATATCGCGAAAACAGGGCAAGACAAGAAGGTTTGCTTCAGCAATCTCATGAAAGACAAAATGATGATAAAGAAATAATTTATGAAAAACTTAATATTTCTCCTGATAAATTTAATGAGATAATTGATATATCTAAGGAATTTTTAGATATAGAGCAATCTAATTTGGCTTTAGAAAAATTAATAATACAAAGAGAAAGGATAGGACCTGTAAATTTAGTAGCTGAAGAAGACTCAGAAAAATTAAGAATTAAATTAGAGGAAATAGAAAAAGAAAAAGAAGATTTAATTAATGCTATTAGTAAATTAAGAACAAGCATAAGAACCATAAACAAAGAAGCAAGATCAAAATTATTAGAAGCATTTGAGGAAGTAAATAAATATTTTAAAGAATTATTTATAAATTTGTTTGGAGGAGGAGAGGCATATTTAAAACTTGAAGGTTCAGATGACCCTTTAGAATCAGGTTTAGAACTTATGGCTTCACCTCCAGGAAAAAAATTACAGCAAATGAGCTTACTATCAGGAGGAGAACAAGCTTTAACAGCAATGGCCTTAATCTTTTCCGTTTTTCTTACTAAACCCTCTCCAATTTGTGTTTTAGACGAAGTTGATGCTCCTTTAGACGAATCTAATGTAGATAGATTTCTAGACTTAATTGATTCTATTTCAAAAAAGTCAGGTACTAGATTTTTGGTAGTAACTCATCATAGATTAACTATGGCAAGAATGGACAGATTATATGGAATTACAATGCAGGAACCAGGTGTATCCCAATTAGTATCAGTTTCATTAAAAGAAGCAGAGAAAATAAAAATTGCATAATAACATGCAATATATTGATATTTATTAGGCTGTCTTGACAGCGTCGTTTGTATACATTATCTTTTGCAAAAAATCGCGAATTTTTTAAGGTTTAAATATATGTCTAACCAAAAAAAAGTAGATGATTTAGAGAATTCATTAAAAGGCTTATCCAAGAAACTAGATAATATTAAGGCACATAATATAAATGAAGAATATAATCATAAAAGTAAACAATTTAGCGGGTTTCCTTACGCATTTAAAATTGTTTCAGAATTATTTGCTAATATTTTAGTAGGAGGAGCAATAGGCTGGACTTTAGATTATTTTTTTAATACAAAACCAACTTTATTAATCATTTTTTTGATTATCGGGTTTATATCAGGTATTTACACTTCATATAAATCATCAAAAAAATTTGCAAAATATTAAATAACATATTATTACTTTTTTAAGTATAGTTAGGGATAAAAATTGACAGAAAAACACTCTCCATTAGATCAATTTACAATACATAGAATCTTTGAAATGAAGATTGGCGGTATTGATATATCATTAACAAATTCATCGTTAATGATGATAGCAGTATTGATAATTTTAAATGCATTTTTAATTTATGCTACTAAGAAAAAATCTATAGTTCCAGGACGCTTACAATCTTTAGCTGAAATGAGCTATGAAATGATATATAATACTACAAAAGATAATTTAGGAAACGATGGAAAAAGATTTTTTCCTTTAGTTTATACTTTATTTATGTTTATTTTATTATGTAATATGCTTGGACTAATTCCTTATAGTTTTACAGTTACTAGTCATATAATTATTACCTTTGCACTTGCATTTGGTGTATTTCTATTAGCTACCATTTTAGGATTTGTAATGCACGGACATAAATACTTAAGGCTTTTTCTGCCTAAAGGAGTTCCTATATTTCTAGCTCCCCTTTTAGTTCCTATAGAAATAGTTTCTTATATATCTAGACCTATAAGTCTTGCAGTTAGATTAGCAGCAAATATGATGGCTGGACATACAATGATTAAAGTATTTGCAGGATTTGTTGTAGCTTTAGGTATATTTGGCATAGCACCCTTTCTATTTATAGTTTTATTGTATATTTTAGAAACTTTAATAGCTTTTTTACAGGCTTATGTGTTTGCAGTTTTAACTTGTTTATACCTAAGCGACTCATTTCACCCAGAACATTAATAATAAAAAGGAGAATTAACATGGATATAGAAGCAGCAAAATTAATTGGAGCAGGATTAGCGACTATTGGCGTAGCAGGAGCAGGAGTTGGCATCGGTAATATATTTGGTCAATATGTTGCGGGCTCTATGAGGAACCCAGGTGCCGCATCAAAAGTATTTGGTAATGTATTACTTGGATTTGCCTTAACAGAAGCTGTAGCCCTTTATGCACTAGTTATGGCATTCTTAATTATGTTCAGCTAGTATCCTGAATAGAATACTAATAAATCTAATAGAAGGCTAAGAAAATGATCCTTAATAAAAGTATAAGAATAATACTTTATATATCTTATACATCTTTATGCACTTATTCTTCTATAGCAGCTGAAGGAGGAAGTGGTGGAATGCCTCAGATGGTCATTCCCGATTTCATGCCTCAACTAGTATGGTTATTTATAATATTTCCAATACTTTATTGCTCAATGAAATATCTTGCTCTGCCTAGAATAACAGAAATAATGGCAAATAGGGAAATGAAAATTATAAACAATATAAATAAAGCTGAAGAGATAAGAAATAAAATTGAAGAAGCTAACCAAGAGCATGAATTAGCAATAAAAAAAACAAACGATCAAATAAAAGCATTAGTAATTGAAATATCTCAAAAAAGCATAACAGAAGCTGAACAACATATGCTAGAGTGCCAGAATAATATTAATACAAAAATTAAAGAAGAAAAACTTAAACTTGCAAAAGAAATAAATAACTTTAGTGAAAATATTGAAAAAATTTCTAATAATGCAGCAGAAAGCATAATTAAAAAAATATATTACAAAAAACCTAATACTGATAATTTAAAAAACGTTATTAGCAAATATGCAGAAAGTTATAAAAATGACTGAGTTTATGGGTATAGCATTGGATGAAAAGTTCTGGGTCTTAATAGCGTTTATTTTATTTATACTTTTAGTAGCAAAAAAAGCAACTAAAGCAGCTAATACCTCCTTAGATGCAAGGTCTAATTCTATTAAAGAAAAAATTAATAATTCAGAAAATACTCTTGCTGAAGCTCAAAAATTACTGAAGGATAGTCAAGAAGCAGTAACAAATCATAAAAATGAGTCTGAAAACATGATTCAAAAACAAAAAGAGATAGCTCTTAAAAATGCTACAACTCACTTAGAAAATATTAAAAATGAAATTGAAAGAAAAAATATAGCAGCTGAGAGTGAAATACAATATATGCATTTTGAAGCTGTAAATATAATAAAGAATAAAATAATAGATATAACCATAAAATCTGTTGAAGATATAGCTATTACAGAATTTCAAAATGATAAATCAAATAAAATTTTTGACTATTTCATTGAGAACATACCTTCAGGATTATCAAATTCTAAATAAAATTTATTTCATAAAACCTAATAGTACTGTATATTCATAAATTTCTTCGCTATTATTTTTTAATTCTATATTAATTATACTATTTTGATTATCGAGTATTTCTGAATTCTCTGTATTTAGAAACACTTTATCAAATTTACTTTTAACTATTACTTCATTTTTTTTATTTAATAATGCTATCACAAAACTAAATTTTTCTTGTTTAAATATTTTGATATTATCTTCATAATCTATTTTAAATTTAATATCTAAGTCTATATTCTTATTAAGCCCTTCATTATCATTGGCAATATATGAATAGCACTTCCATTTTACTTCATAAAAATTTATTTCATGTATATTATTAGATTCTTTTATAAATTTTATTTTATCCATACCTTGAATGAACCTAACTTTAGGACAATTAATTTCAGTCTTATCAATCATAGTATCATCGTAAATTTCGGGTATAAGATTATCATATATATTAGTTTTCTCTCCGCTACACGCAGATAACATAATTAGTAACGTATATAAAAAAAAGAGACTTTTTTTAAGTTTATTTAACGACATTTTATAACCTTTAATTAAATAATAATACATAGATTAAAATTAATATAGTATACACTATTATATGGCTTATTTAACAGAACTTAATGAAGATGACATTAAGAATATCATATTTAAATACGAACTTGCAGATTGTGTAAATATTACGCCAATATATGAAGGTGTACAAAATAGTAATTATATTATAACTACAAATAACAAAAAATATATACTAACTATCTTTGAAGATAACTATGTTGCTAGTAACCTTAATAATTTTTTACAATTAATGCTGTTTTTAAATAAATCTGGCTTTTCCTGTCCTGTTCCAATTCAGGATAACAAAAGAAATATAATTAATTTATTATCTAATAAACCATATTCATTATTCACATTTTTAAATGGCACATCTTTAAAAAAATACAGACTTTCTCATTTTAACCTTCTAGGAATAAGTATAGCTAAACTTCATGTTATTACATATAATTATTCAAAAAATATTAGGCAACGGTTTAACAATAGTTTTTACATAAATGCTTTTAAAGATAATAGAAGTCTTATATTAAAATATAACTCTAATATAGAAAATATTTTTAATAATGTACTTCATGATTATAGAAATCTTAATAAAATTAGTATGTCTAAAGGTATAATTCATGGGGACTTATTTCCTGATAACGTATTATTTAATAAAGGGAAGGTATCAGGTTTTATAGATTTTTATTTTTCAAATTCTGACTTTTTAATATCTGACATAGCAATAGTTATTATATCGTGGGGTTTTCATTCTACTAATTATAAATTAAATTTGAATATGGCTATGGTAAATACTCTTTTAAAGAGTTATAATTCTATTAGAAAAATTTCATATAATGAGTTATTAGCATTAAATATATTATGTAAAATTTATTGTATTAGATTCTTTTTAACTAGATTAATAGATAAAAAAGATAAAAAAGATTCTAGTAAAGTTTTAACAAAAGATCCTATGGAATATATAGATAAATTAATTTATTTTGATAAGCACCATATAAATTTTGAACAGGTCATTACTCATGCATAATAAAGATACTATAAGTATATGGACAGATGGAGCCTGCTCAGGAAACCCCGGTCCGGGCGGTTGGGGTGCTCTTATTAAATATCCTAACTTAACTAAAAAAATTAGCGGATCAGTAGCACACACAACCAATAATAGAATGGAAATGTTGGCAGTAATTAAATCTCTTCAATGTATTAATTCAAATTTTAAAATTACTATTTATACTGATAGTACATACGTAAAAGATGGAATAACTTCTTGGATACATAATTGGAAAGCCAATAATTGGAAAAATAGTCAAACAAAAGATGTAAAAAATAAAGACCTATGGCAAGATTTAGACGCTATATCCGAGAATCTAGATATTAATTGGCAATGGGTAAAAGGACATTCTGGGAATATAGAAAATACTATAGCAGATGAGCTTGCTACATCAGCTATAAAAAAAAACTAGTCTAATACTTTTAATATGCTTTCTGCACTAGACACATCAAATGCTCCAGCCTCTTCTATGGCTAAATAAGAAACAACACCATTATTTATGATCATGGCAAATCTCTGGCCTCTTTTTCCTAATCCAAATCCAGATCCATCAAATGATAGCCCCAATGCATCGGTAAATTCTCCATTACCATCTGCTAAAAGTGTTACTTTACCTTTTGAATTTTGGTCTTTTTCCCAGGCATTCATAACAAAAGGATCATTAACAGAAATACATATTATTTCATCAATACCTTTACCTAAAATGTCTGAAGTATATTCTACAAAACCTGGTAAATGTTTAGCTGAACAAGTAGGGGTAAAAGCACCTGGTACTGAAAATAAAACTATTTTTTTATTAGAAAAATATTCACTGACTTCTACACTTGTAACTCCATCAGCTCCTATAAATTTTAATGTTGCACATGGTATTTTATCACCTATTTCTATAGTCATTAAATATACTCCAGTTATTATTGGATTATTTTACTAAATAATTAAGAAAGTATCCAATTATATTTTGTGTTTAATTAAAATTAGTTAATATAAATTTTGAATAGCATCTTTAATTGCAGTTATTGTTAATAATTCTGAAAATATAATACCTTCTGGATGTTCTATATTATATATAGCATTAAATGGAATACCGTACCTATTTGCTTTTTGTAAGAACTGAGTGATTTGATTATCAGGCTTAGTCCAATCACCTCTCATTAAAATAAGCTTATTATTTTTAGCTATATCTTTAAATTCTCTGCTATTTAGAACCAATAACTTATTAACCTTACATGTAACACACCAATCTGCAGTAATATCAATAAATACAGTATTGCCAGCATTAATATAATCAATTAATAAGTCACTATTATAACTTACCCATTCAGAACTATTCTTACTAAAAGAATAATTATCTAAAATTTTACTTTTATATGTAAAAAAGACACTAAGTAATAATAAAACTATTAAGACAAAACCATATTTATTTTTAATTACTTTTTTAGTAAATAGTAAAATAAATATTGTTAGCATTAAAATAACTAAACTAAATATTTTTAACCCTACTAGAATAATACAGACATAACTTAACCATACTGCTGTTAACATTACACCAAAGCCTAAAATATATTTTAGATGAACCATCCATTTACCAGGCTTTGGTAAAATACTCACTAGTGAAGGAAATATAATAAATAAAATATAAGGAAAGGCCATTCCAAAACCTAAAACTATAAAAATACCTAATGTCATATAAAAACTAGAGGATAAAGCAATACTTATTGCAGAACCTAAAAAAGGAGCAGAGCAAGGTGTTGCTAATAAGGTTGCAAAAGCCCCCTCAAAGAAGGCCACACCATATTTTTTATTATTAATATAATTATTAATATTAGATGATAACTTTCCAGGCAGATTAATTTCTAATAAATTAAATAAGTTTAAAGAAAAAATAATTAATACAAATATTAGAAAAAACAAAAATATGGGTTGTTGAAATTGTATTCCCCATCCAATTTCACCTGTAACTTTTTTAAGAAAAATAGTTAGGAAAGCTAAACTAACAAAAGAAAAAATTATACCTAAAGAAGTTAAAAAGAAGTTTATTCTAATACTTGAATGATTACTATCTTGGTTAGATATTACACGAGAAAGCTTTAAAGTTAGCACTGGAAGAACACATGGCATGAAATTTAAAATAAAACCACCTAAGAATGCCATAAGTAAAATAAATATAATACTATCATAAGAAGCATCATTTATATTAATATCTTCTGCAGTTGCAACTAAATTACCTTTTACAAATATAATATCTAGATTTTCATACCTATCTATATCATCTTCCAAAGTTATTTTAGCCTTAATATTATTATTAATATTTTCTAAAACACTAATATTTAAAATTTTTATATAATTACTGTCATTTTCTAAAAATATTTCCAAAGGTTCAGCTGGAAATTTTATAACACTTTCAATATTAATAATTAATGATTTTTTAGATTGTTTATTAATCAGAATATTTTTTATACCTGCCTTTTGATACTCAACTGGAACTTTAGAAAGCGCTAGCTCAAAATTATGTATTCTATCCGTATATTCTGATACACCTGAATAAAGTTTTAAAAATAAATTAGTTTCTAGGGGTATACATATATCCTTACAAACTTGAAAACTTAAAGTTGCATTTAAGTATAAAGTTTTTCTTATATCTATAACGGATATTTTGATTGGAATAATGACATTATTTTTATAAACATTAGTTAATATGTTTGCTCCTTCTAATTCTTTTGTTGGATATGGCCATTGTAATTCATAAGATTTCAGATTTTTTGAATTCGTAAAATCTAACTTTGGCGGCTGACCAGAATCTCCAGGCTGCCTCCAATAAATTTTCCAGCCAGGTTTTAAATTAAATTCTAAACCAACATAAAAATTATCTTTATCAAGCTTCGTTAATGTAGATATTAGGCTTACATCAACCATATCTATTTCAAATAGATTAGATTCTTCTGAAAAAGATAAATTTATATTTAAAAAGGTACTAATTAATACTAAAACGTATAATAATTTATGCATTATTTTTAAAGATTAAGAAAAGTTAAATTAATATTTTTAATTGTCATCTAATAATAATGAATAAATTACATGATCTCGCCACTCATTATTAATTTTCATTGCTTCTCTTAGAACCCCTTCTTTTTTAAAATTTACTTTCTCAATTAGTTTTCTGGACGCAATATTATTTTCTAATGTAAATGCTTGTATTCTATGAATTTTTAATTGCTCATATATATACGGTATAATAGCTTTTATAGACTCTTCCATGTATCCATTACCTATATTTTTTTCTCCTAACCAATACCCTATATTGCAAGTCTGAACTACACCACGTTGAATGTTAGAGATATTAATACCTCCTAATAAAACTTTACTATCTTTTTTAAAACATAAAAAAGAATATGCTTGGTCATATGCAGCTTTTGTCCTTTGGGTTTTTAATTGTCTCATATAACCACTTTTATTACATTGTTTTATATCCCAATAAGGTTCCCACTTTTGCAAAAAATTATGAGATTCTTGTCTTAAGTTTACCCATGCCCTCCAATCTCTTCTTTTAGGGTGCCTAATAATAATTCTAGAGCTTTCAATATAATTATGTGGGAAATAACCCTTTAACGCATAGGCAATTTTTTTTAAACGGTTTCCTTTAAAGGATTTTGCTTTTATAGATTTAAGATTATACTTAGTCACTTTAACAAACAAACAATATTATTAATACACTAAACATTAGATTTTGACGCTATATATTCTTTTAATTCGTTAAAGTTGTTAGGTAAAGTATCATACTTTTCTTCTAAAGTATGTATGTTCTTGTATTTAGGGGGTAATTGGGAAACAACATTTATGGACTTACTAACAGCATCTAAGAACTTAATAGGGTGTGCAGTTGATAAAACTATACAAGGGCCACTTAAGTTATTCCTTTGAGAATAGGCGGCCTCCATACCCACTGCAGTATGAGGGTCTATAACCAAATTAGTATCATTATAAGTAGTTTTAATTCTTTCAAGAGTTAATTGATCATTAACACCTACCCCTAGGAATGTTTTATTTAAAATTTTTAATTTTTCTTTACTAACCTGAAATGAGCCAATATTTTTTAAATCATTCATATATTGAATAACTAAGGTAGGATTATAATCCAAAATCTCATATAATAATCTTTCAAAATTACTTGCTACTTGTATATCCATAGAAGGACTCAAAGTAGGAATAACTTTTGATACTTCATAACTACCATTTTTAAAAAAATTAGATAGTATATCATTGCTATTTGTAGCAATAATAATTTTTTCTATTGGTAATCCCATTTTTTTTGCAACATA